>CAIKKE010000087.1 GCA_903827925.1 uncultured Francisellaceae bacterium | reverse complement strand
TGGACAATAGAAAAAATATCTGATAAATTAAACTTCTAATAAATATATAAAAAAATAAATATATAAAAATATATACGGAGAATTAAGATGTCTATATTAAATTTTAAAAATTTAAGTAATTTATTTAAGTTAAATTCAGTTTCGTCATATAATAATCAACAAGAACAAGAACAAGAAATAGAAATTAATGTTAACCCTTTAAATTCCACCGACAGTGATTGGTTAGAGCTTTCTGTTTCTGACAATCAAAATGATTTTATGCATATCTGTAAAGAAGATTATGCTAAAGAATCGGAAATTAATGAGATTGGTAATAGTGTTGAACTTGCTGCAAAGTATGATTCTTATGCGTTATCTGTTAGTGATGATAAGTTTAATCAAACTAAAGGAACACTTAAAGAAAAAGGGTATATATTAAGACCATTAGGCACAGATAAAAGTAGAAATAAAGGTATAAATTTATATGCATTAGTAAATCAAAATGATCCTAATGCTCCGTTGACAATTTTATGTAGAGGGACTCAGGTCGGAGATGCAAGTATGATTGCAGATTTAGATCCTAATGGTCCAGGATATACAGTATTAAGTGATAATATTGATGTTATATTGCAACAGATCAATGAATTAATTGAAGAAAATTCAATAGAAAAATTAAGAATTACAGGCCACAGTTTGGGTGGATCATTAGCTCAATTGTTAACTCATTATGCTCTTAAAGTTAAGCAAGAAAAAACTTATGCAAATTTAAGTAAAGTTTCTCAAATAGAAACAGTTGTTTTTCAATCTGCTGGCGTTAATCAAAGGGTAGCTAATGAAGTTCAAGAAAATTTGATAAACATTAAATCTGAAGATCCAGATTTTTCTATGAAATTCATAGCGCATGTTCAAGAGGGCGATCTTGTGCCACAAATTTCAGGAACATATTTATTTTCAGATGTACCTCCAGAATTAGCTGAAGTTTATTTAATGTTTAAAAATTTTAATAAACCATATGTAACTTTAGGGGAAACTTTGGATATAGGGGTGTCTTTTATGATATCTGGTGGAATTCTTTCTGCGGCTAAATATGGTGCTAAGCTTATAGGGCAAAGATTGGTAAGTGATTCTTTAAAGATGCATTCAGAATATTTTTATCATAATACTGACGATAAAACTGCATCAAATCTTGTTCATGGGTATTATAGTAATTTTGAACAAGCTGGCAAAGATAAAATTAAAAGTGTTTTTGAAAAAGATTTGCTAGAATCGGTTAGCAAATATATTCCTGGTATGAATAAATTACGTTCAGGTATGTTTAATATTTTAAATGGATATGAAAATCAAGATATTCAATCTGGAATAAATAAAGCTACATATCCAGCTGCAGCTTCTTTTGTTGGTTATAATTTGATGAGTTCTAAAAAATTAGTACAAGATTTAGTTTATAATGGTGAATTTCGTAAAACTGCAAGTGCTGTTTATGAAAATAAAAGTGCATTATTTAATGCAACTACTGATATTGCTAGTAAAATTTTTCGTGGAGTTAAAAAATACTGCTTTAGTTAAGCAGTATTTTTTGAAAAAATTTTAAAGTTACTTAGTTATATAATTAATTTGATATGATATACAAAATTTCAACATTAATTATTAAGCATCAAGTATCTAGATTAATTTAGTCGAACTTGGGTTGTTAACTATCTTTCATCCTTAATGTCGCTTCTTACTTCTTTCTGTCTTTTTTGTTCGCATCCTCTCCTGTATTCTGGCCTACCCGCCCAGCCATAAATAACTACTTCCTCAAAATAATTCTTATTTTACCCCGCACAGTCACTATTTAGCTTGACTTTGCCATGCTCATCATGGAAAAATGTTGCCTTGTTGTGTTTAAGTTTTTTGGAGAGATTCCCGAGCGGTTAAAGGGAGCAGACTGTAAATCTGCCGGCTCTGCCTTCGTAGGTTCGAATCCTACTCTCTCCAACTAGGTTAATTTGCGGGTGTAGTTCAATGGTAGAACTTCAGCCTTCCAAGCTGATAGCGTGGGTTCGATTCCCATCACCCGCTTAAAGAATTTGCCCACATAGCTCAGGGGCAGAGCACTTCCTTGGTAAGGAAGAGGTCACCGGTTCGATCCCGGTTGTGGGCTGAGCTATATAAGGCAGTAAGATATTAGCATTGATGATGGTGGTTTAAATGTGTTATAAAGGTCAGTAGCTCAATTGGCAGAGTAGCGGTCTCCAAAGCCGTAGGTTGGGGGTTCGAGTCCCTCCTGGCCTGTTATTAATGTTGGTAAATTTAAAGAAAAACAATTTATATGGTTAATTATGATTAATAAAAAAGAAAAATATAATCTTTTGTTCTGGATTTTAGGGATCATAATTGCTGTTTTCTCGGTGTATAATCAAAAATATATTAAATATGATCATATATTTATTCAGTTTATTATCACCCTAACTAGTGTTTTTATAGCCAGTTTTTTTATATTAAGAAAAACTAGCAAAGGGTTATATTTTAGTAAGTATTGGTTAGGATCAGTCGCTGAATTAAAAAAAGTTAATTGGCCAAGCAAAAAAGAAACTATCCAAGTTACTATAACAGTATTAGTTATGGTAATGGTAGTTGGATTAATATTATGGACAGTTGATTCTATATTAATCAAATTAGTTGCATGGTTATTACAAAAGGGTGGGATGTAAAATGGATCAACAATTATCAGCTAAACGTTGGTATGTATTACAGGTTGCTTCTGGGGATGAATTAAAAGTAAAGAAATCTTTAGAAGAAAAAATTAAAACTGGAGGCTACGAAAATCAATTTGGAGATATTTTGATCCCTACAGAGGAAATAGTTGAAATGCGCTCTGGGCATAAACGTAAAACTGAACGTAAATTCTTTCCTGGATATGTATTATTACAAATCGATATGAGTGATAATTTATGGCATATAGTAAGGAATATCCCTAAGGTGTTAGGATTTGTAGGGGGTACTCCTGATCGTCCTGCATGTATTTCAGATAAAGAAGCACATAAAATTTTATCTAGAATAGAAGAAGCTATAGATAAACCTAAACCTAAAGTGTTGTTTGAGCCAGGAGAATTAATTAGAGTAATAGATGGTCCATTTGCTGAATTTAACGGGGTGGTTGAAGAAGTTAATTATGATAAAAATAGATTAAGAGTTTCCGTAATGATTTTTAGTCGTTCAACTCCTGTAGATTTAGATTTTAGTCAAGTAGAAAAAAATTAAATTACAAAAGTGATTCAGAAGGTATTTTACTTGCTTGCTCTGTCTTGTTTTTTCTTTAGGTTTTCATTTAAGTTTGTAGTTAATGATTTCAATTGATGAGTATAACCATCAAAATAACTTTTTCTAAATTTTGCATTTCCAATAGCTTTTATCAAAATATTGGCTAAAGTTTCTTTACCGCCATCTTTTAGGGCTTCTATTATTCCTTCTTTTATGCCTGCAAATATATATTTAATTCTTAATAATTTAGATGATTTTAAATATTTAGCATTTTGTTTTATAAAATTCTTAACAGCTATTTTCTTTGTTTTTAAAGTTTCAATATTTTCTTCATTATATTTGTTAAAAAATGTATGCGTAACATCTGTCACTCTTTGGGTAATTTTAATTGCTTGATTAATAGAAAATTTAGGTATATATGGATAGATATATTGATGTCTTAAATGTTTATATAAATCATTTCGCATCATTTTTAATAAATTAATTAATTCTATTCCATTGTCATTAAGTTTGGATATATCGATTTTATTTATTTCTATATCTAATCTGACTATTTGATTGTTTACTAATTGTTCAATATTTACATGATTTACGTGAGATGAGTTAATTTTCTTTGATTTTCTTTCTTTTATTTTTTTAGTCTTAAAACTATTTTTATGTTTAATTAAAATATTTTGATTATATTTTAATAATCTTTGATAGATTTGTTGTACTGTCGGATTGTTGTTTTCTTGGATTAAAGATAGCAATTTAGTAGTACTGTTCGATACTGTTTGATAGTTTTCTTTATATAAATTTTCTTGAATATTTGTTATTACTTTTTTTATATTATCAGTATAATATTTACCATTATAATATTTAGTTAATTCTTCCAAACAATCAAAAATAGCATTATTATATTTAGAGATGTAATGATCTGATTTATTTTGTTTTCCTTGCTGATCCCAAAAAAATTTTACTTTTGTTCCGGGTTTTTTATATTTATACCAATTATCTGGCACTTTAATGTTTAATAATCTGTATACTATGCTAAAAAAATGTTTAGTAGGGGTAATAGTCATTATTACAGAATTAGGGGCGCTATATTTTGCTTCATCTATATATACTAATTCTGTTCTAGCGGTTACCTCTGCATTTATCTGTAGCTTTCCTAAATAATTATGCAATAAACCAGCAAAGCTGTTTTTTCCTTGCATGCTCCCTTTTCCTGATCTACAAGAGTGAAGACTTATTTGGATAGGTTTTTTTTTAAAGTTTTTTGCCTTCAAACCTTTGGCTAAATAATTAGCCAATATAGAATAATGAGTGCTGTTTGCTATCATTACTGAATCTGGTCTACCATGAGATAATATGTAAATTTTATCACCAGCTTGCAGGTTTTTTAGTGTTTTTTTTATTCCTTGATGTTTGGTTTGAGAATTATATGAGCTATTTTCGCTCATGAATGTTTCTAGGTCGTCTAACTTAAAAATGCTTATATTAACATTATTATCATGTTTATATGCTTGTTTGTTTTTTAAAATTGTACCTTCAAAACTTTCTTCATTTTCTATAGAGTTTTCATCACCAATTTGTAAAATAAGAATTTTTTTAACCATCATTTAAATCCTCTATTAAATATTTTTAAGTATATTTTCAATAGGCTCTTTTATTTGTTTTTAAAATACTTTATATTAGTGGTCTTGTTTATTATTAAGTATAGTATCTAATTTACTTTCAAGTAAGTTATATGGTTTTAACAAAAGGTTTATAAGAGGTTTAATTAAGATGGCGGCACCAGCTAAAAAACCAGCAGCTGTTAGAGCTAAAGGTGGTAAAAAAGTATTAGATTCTAAAGTTAAATTGCAGGTTGCAGCTGGAAGCGCTACCGCTAGTCCTCCATTAGGGCCAGCATTAGGTCAGCGTGGTGTAAACATTATGGAGTTTTGTAAGCAATTTAATGAGAAAACTCAAAATTTACCTGGAATAGAAAAAGGTACTCCTGTATCGGTAGAGATTTTTGTTTATAGTGATAAAAGTTTTAAATTTATAATTAAGGGTCCGCCTGTTAGTATATTAATAAAAAAATCTATGGGATTAACTAAAGGTAGTAGTAACCCAAACAAAGATAAAGTTGGTAAGATTAGCAAGAAACAATTAGAGGAAATAGCCAAAATAAAAAGTCCAGATCTAACAGCGGCAAGTATGGCTGCTGCTATACGTACTATAGCTGGTTCAGCTAAAAGTATGGGGCTGTTGATCGAAGATTGATAGGAGAGATTTAAATATGTCGTGGTTATCTAAAAAAAGAAAATTAATCTTAACAAAAGTAGAGTCTAATAAGGTTTATCCGTTTAATGATGCCATAAGTATATTAACTGGTTTGCCGTTAGCAAAGTTTAAAAAATCTGCAGAAAGCGTAGATGTTAGTCTTAATCTTGGGGTTGACCCTCGTAATTCTTCTCAGGTAGTAAGAGGTTCTGTAGTTTTACCTCAAGGTACCGGCAAAAAAGTAAGAGTTGCGGTTTTTACTCAAGGAGCTAACGTTGAATTAGCTAAACAAGCGGGTGCTGATTTGGTGGGAATGGAAGATTTAGTTGAATCTATTAAAAATGGGCAAATAAATTTTGATGTAGTGATTGCAACTCCAGATGCTATGGGAGTTGTTGGAAAATTAGGTCCAGTGTTAGGTCCTAGAGGTTTGATGCCTAATCCAAAGGTGGGAACTGTAACTACAGATGTAGTTAAAGCAGTTAAGAATGCTAAAGGTGGACAGGTAATGTATAAAACTGATAAAACCGGTATAGTACATTGTTTGATAGGTAAAGTTGATTTTACTCCTAAAGCTTTACAAGAAAATTTAGAAGTGTTGTTAAGTGAAGTTAAAAGGTTAAAACCAGCTTCTTCTAAAGGTATATATATGAAAAAATTAACTATTTCAACTACGATGGGGCCTGGTTTGCAGGTGGACTTGTCTTCAGTGAATTTTTAATTGCAATTTAAAAATATTTAGGTACAATCAGAAGGTTTTAATCATTATTTGAATTACCTAAAGTTTGTTTTATAGGGGATTGGGTGCGATGGGGTTAATGCTACAACAAAAAAGAGCTGTAGTAGATGATGTTATGAATATGGTTGCTGATTCTACTTCAGTTATAGCTGCTTATTACGCTGGCTTAAAATCTAGCGAGATGACTGATTTGCGCGCTCAATTGCGCTCTACTAGGATTTGTGATTTAAAAGTAGTTAAAAATACTTTAGCTAAAAAAGCATTTGTTGGTACTAAATATGAACAATTAATTAATCATATTAATGGGCCAGTAATTTTAGCGTTTATCAAAGAAGATCCTGGTGTTATCGCTAAATTGTTAATGAATTTTTCTAAAGAAAAAGAAAAGTTATTAGTTACAGCTTTACTAATTGAAGGTAAGTTGTTGAATAGTAATCAATTGGATGCAGTGGCTAACTTGCCTACCAAGCAGGGAGCTATAACTAATTTAGTTATAGTGACGCGAGCTCCAATTGTTAAATTTGTTGCAACTTTAGCTGAACCGATAGCGAAGTTAACTAGAACTATAGCTGCTGTAGGTAAGGCTAAATAAATTGAAATTTTTACTTGTACCAATATGGAGTAGATAATTATGTCCGTCTCGAAAGAACAAATATTAGAAACTATCTCTAACATGACTGTTATAGATATAGTAGAATTAGTTAAATTAATGGAAGAAAAGTTTAATGTTTCAGCAGCTTCGGTTGCGGTAGCAGCTCCAGCTGTAGGTGGTGCTGTAGGCAAAGAAGCTCAAGAAGAGCAAACTGAATTTGCTGTAGTATTAACTAATTTTGGTTCTAATAAAGTAGGAGTCATTAAGGTTGTTAGGGAACTTACAAGTTTAGGGTTAAAAGAAGCCAAAGCTTTAGTTGAAGAAGCACCATCTAATGTTAAAGAAGGTGTATCTAAGCAAGAAGCAGCTGACATTAAGAAAAAATTAGAAGAAGCCGGAGCTTCGGTAGAAGTTAAGTAAATTTTTCAAGATTTGCAAAGCTAAATAAATTTTAGCTTTGCAAATTAATCGAAGATTTAATTGTTTTAATAGGAGCCAAAATGGCTAATGAATCTAATTTATCATTGTCTTACACTGAAAAAAAACGTATTCGTGCTTATTATGGAAAGATAGAAGAGACGTTGGCAATACCTTCATTATTATCTATACAATTAAATTCGTATAAAGAATTTTTACAATTAGATGTTTTGCCGGCTGCTAGAAAAAATATTGGATTACAAGCGGCGTTAAATTCAATTTTCCCAATTAGCAGTCATTCTGGTAATGCTGTTATAAAATTTATTAGTTATTCTATAGGAAAACCTACGTTTAATGTTACAGAGTGTAAAATAAGAGGTGTTACTTTTGCGGCTCCGCTCAGAATTAAAGTCCACTTAATTATTTATGATAAAGAAGCTTCTACTGCAGATAATAAGATAGTTAAAGATGTTCGTGAGCAAGAAGTTTACATGGTAGAAATACCATTAATGACTGATAACGGTACTTTTGTAATCAATGGTACAGAAAGGGTAGTGGTAGCTCAATTGCATCGTTCACCAGGAGTGTTTTTTGAGCATGATCGTGGGCGTACTCATTCGTCAGGTAAGTTGCTATATATGGCGAGAGTTATACCGTATCGTGGTTCTTGGTTGGATGTGGAATTCGATCCTAAGGATTGTATTTACGTAAGGATAGATAGAAGACGTAAGTTACCAGCAACCATTTTATTAAAAGCTATGGGATTTTCCACAGAAGAGGTTTTAAAAGAATTTTTTGAAACTAGTACGTTTAATTTTACTAAAGATAATAAAATTATTTTAAATTTAATTCCTAGTAGGTTGCGTGGGGAAACTGCGTTATTTCCAATTACTTTACCTAATAACGAAATTTTATTAGAAATGGGTAAGCGCATAACTGCAAGACATATTAAGCAAATGGAAAAAGCTAATATAAACAAGTTAGAAGTTACAGAAGAATACATTACTGGCAAATGTTTAGCTCATGATATTGTAGATAAAGAAAGTGGGGAAATATTAGTAGAAGCTAATACAGAAATTGATAAAAATGTGTTAACAATTATTAAAAATCAAGAAATTAGCAGTATAAATGTTATTTATACTAATGATCTTGATAAGGGATCCTATATATCAGATACTTTACGTATTGATCCTACCAAAAGTCAGTATGAAGCATTGGTAGAAATTTATCGAATGATGCGACCAGGTGAGCCTCCGACTAAAGATTCTGCGGAACAATTGTTTAATGGATTGTTTTTTATTGAAGATCGTTATGATTTATCTGCGGTCGGTAGAATGAAGTTTAATAAAAGGGTTGGTAGAAATTTTGTCGATGGTCCAGGAATTTTAACTAAAGAAGATGTTTTAGATTTACTTAGAGAATTAATTAAAATAAAAAATGGTAAAGGTTATACAGACGATATTGATCATTTAGGTAATCGCCGAGTTAAAGTGGTTGGTGAGATGGTTGAAAACCAGTTTAGATTAGGATTAGTTAGAGTAGAGAGAGCAGCCAAAGAGAGGCTTAGTTTTGCGGAATCAGAATCATTAATGCCTCAAGATATTATTAATTCTAAATCAGTATCAGCAACTATTAAGGAATTTTTCTGTTCTAGTCAATTATCGCAATTTATGGATCAAAATAATCCTTTATCTGAAATTACTCATAAAAGAAGAATTTCAGCTTTAGGTCCTGGTGGTTTAAGTCGTGATAGAGCTGGATTTGAAGTTAGAGACGTACATCCTACTCATTACGGTAGAGTATGTCCGATTGAAACTCCAGAAGGTCCAAATATAGGTTTAATTAATTCCTTGGCGGTTTACGCGAGCATTAATAAATATGGATTTTTAGAAAGTCCTTATAAAAAAATTAAAAATAGTAAAGTTACTAAAGAAATAGAGTATTTGTCGGCAATTGAAGAAGGTGATTTTATGATTGCTCAGGCAAATGCCACAGTAAATTCTGAAGGGATGTTAATAGATAATTTGGTGCACTGTAGACATAAAAATGAGCCAACTTTTGCAAATCCTGAGCAAGTAGAATATATGGATGTTTCTCCTAAACAAATGGTGTCGGTAGCTGCAGCTTTAATTCCTTTTTTAGAAAATGATGATGCTAACCGTGCTTTAATGGGATCTAACATGCAACGCCAAGCAGTACCAACTTTGCGAGCTGAAAAGCCATTGGTGGGTACTGGAATAGAGCATGCGGTAGCTGTAGATTCTGGAGTTACAGTTAATGCTAAGCGGGATGGGGTAGTTCACTTTGTAGATGCTTCTAGAATAGTAATTAGAGTGGATGATAAGCAGGCTGAAAGTGGTAAAGCCGGTGTTGATATTTATAATTTAATTAAATATCAACGTTCTAACCATAATACTTGTATTAATCAAACTCCATTAGTTAAAGAGGGAGATCAGGTTAAAAAGAATGATATTTTAGCCGATGGTTCTTCCACTGATATAGGAGAATTAGCTTTAGGGCAAAATTTATTAGTAGCATTTATGCCGTGGAATGGTTACAACTTTGAAGATTCTATTATAGTGTCCGAAAGAGTTGTAAAAGAAGAACGGTTTACTTCTATTCATATCGAAGAGTTATCTTGTATAGCCAGAGATACTAAATTGGGTGCAGAAGAAATTACTGCGGATATTCCTAGCGTTAGTGATAATGCTTTAGCCAAATTAGACAGTGTAGGTGTGGTACATGTTGGTGCTGAGGTTAATGCTGGAGATATTTTAGTAGGTAAGATTACCCCTAAAGGGGAGACTCAATTAACTCCAGAAGAAAAATTATTAAGAGCGATATTTGGAGAAAAAGCCTCTAATGTTAAAGACTCATCTTTAAGAGTGCCGACTGGTATGAGTGGTACAGTAGTTGATGTTAAGGTTTTTACTAGGGATGGAGTTAAAAAAGATCCTAGAGCATTAGAAATAGAAAAGGTTGAATTAGATAAAGTAAAAAAAGACTTAGATGACGAATTAGCTATATTGGAACAAGATGTATACAGTAGGATCCAATCATTATTGATTGGGCAAACCGCAATTGCTGGCCCAAATGGACTTAATGGTGGAGTTATTAATCAAGAATATTTAGATAATTTAACTTCTAAAAATCCAGAATTAATTTTTGAGATTAAATTTAAAGATGATTATATTTCGCAACAATTAGAAATAGCCGTAGATCAGCTTAAATCTTTTAGGGAAGAACATAAGCAAAACTTAGAAGAAAGAACTAATCAAATTAGGCAAGGTGATGATTTAGCTCCAGGGATTTTAAAAGTAGTCAAAGTATTTTTGGCGGTTAAAAGAAGCATTCAGCCTGGTGATAAGATCGCGGGTCGTCATGGTAATAAAGGGGTGGTTTCAATTATTGTACCCGTTGAAGATATGCCATACATGGCAGATGGAACTCCTATTGATGTGATATTAAATCCACTAGGGGTGCCTTCTAGAATGAATGTAGGACAAGTATTAGAAACTCATTTAGGTTGGGCTGCTAAAACTTTAGGTTTAAAAATAGTTGATTTAATTCAACAAGGCAGTAGCGCTCAAAAATTAAGAGATTATTTAGATAAAATTTATAATTTACAATACCATATGCATACTATTAGTAAGCGTAAGTTAAATTTTAATGATTTCAGTGATAAAGAAATTTTTGAATTATCGATGAATTTAACTAATGGCATTCCAATGGCAACTCCAGTATTTGATGGAATCAAAGAACATGAAATTAAGCATTTATTAAAAATGGCAGATTTGCCTGAGAGTGGACAGACCACTTTATGGGATGGAAGGACAGGCGAACAATTTGATCGTTCGGTTACTGTTGGTTATATGTATATTCTTAAATTAAATCATTTAGTTGATGATAAGATGCATGCAAGATCTACGGGTTCATATAGTTTGGTTACTCAACAGCCTTTAGGTGGTAAAGCTCAATTTGGTGGCCAAAGATTTGGAGAAATGGAAGTATGGGCATTAGAAGCTTATGGAGCTGCTTATACTTTACAAGAAATGTTAACGGTAAAATCTGATGATATTAATGGTAGGACCAAAGTTTATAAAAATATTGTTGATGGTGATCATTCGATGGAACCAGGGATCCCAGAATCGTTTAATGTTTTAGTAAAAGAAATTAGATCATTAGGCATTAATATGGAATTAGATTATGATGAGTAGTTTTTTGGTTTAAAATTACTAAGTATATAACTTGGAGGCATAATTGAATAACTTGGAGGCATAATTGAAAGGCATAGCAAATTTTTTAAAAAAAAGCAGAAAAGAATTTTTTAGTGTTACTTTAGGGTTAGCATCTCCAGAAATGATGTTAGCTCGTTCTTATGGAGAAGTAAAAAAACCAGAAACCATCAATTATCGAACTTTACGTCCAGAGAGGCATGGGTTATTTTGTGCTGAAACTTTTGGTCCAATGAAAGATGATGAGTGTTTATGTGGTAAATATAAACGTTTAAAGCATCGAGGGATTGTTTGTGAAAAGTGTGGAGTCGAGGTTACTTTAACTAAAGTTAGACGCGAAAGGATGGGGCATATAGAACTTGCTACGCCGGTTGCACATATTTGGTTTTTAAAATCTTTACCTTCAAGAATTGGCTTATTATTAGATCTTACCTTGCGTGATATTGAGAGGGTATTATATTTTGAAGCTTATATAGTTGTTGATGCAGGAATGACGCCTTTAGAAAAAGGGCAATTGCTGTCAGAAGAGGAATATGTAGATGCTTTCGAGCAGCATGGAGATGATTTTGTAGCTTTAATGGGTGGAGAGGCTTTTAAGCAATTGTTAAGTCAATTAAATTTACCTGAAGAAGTTAAAGAAATTCGAGAAGAATTACCAACCCTTACATCTGAAACCAAGATCAAAAAATTAAGTAAAAAATTAAAATTAATTGAATCTTTAATCGAATCTAAAAATTCTCCTGATTGGATGATTTTAACAGTATTGCCGGTATTACCTCCAGATTTAAGACCGCTAGTGCCTTTAGATGGAGGCAGGTTTGCCACTTCAGATTTAAATGATTTATATCGTAGGGTAGTTAATCGGAATAATCGTTTAAAAAGGTTGTTAGAATTAAATGCTCCTGACATTATTGTACGTAATGAAAAACGGATGTTACAAGAATCAGTAGATGCTTTAATTGATAATGGTCGTCGCGGTCGTCCAATTACTGGATCTAATAAACGTCCCTTAAAGTCTTTAGCTGATATGATTAAAGGCAAGCAAGGTAGATTTAGGCAAAATTTATTAGGTAAACGTGTAGATTATTCTGGACGTTCAGTGATTGTTGTTGGTCCTTATTTGAAATTGCATCAATGTGGTTTACCTAAAAAGATGGCTTTAGAGTTATTTAAGCCGTTTGTATTTAGTAAATTAGAGTATCGCGGATTAGCTAGTACTATTAAGGCTGCCAAAAAAATGGTGGACCGAGAAGATCCTTTAGTATGGGATATTTTAGATGAAGTAATCCGTGAACATCCGATATTATTAAATCGTGCTCCAACATTACATCGTTTAGGTATTCAAGCATTTGAACCTATTTTAGTTGAAGGCAAAGCGATCCATTTACATCCTTTAGTTTGCGAAGCTTATAACGCAGATTTCGATGGAGACCAAATGGCAGTGCATATTCCTTTAACTATTCATGCACAGCTAGAAGCTAGAGTGTTGATGATGTCTACAAATAATATCTTGTCTCCATCAAATGGTCAGCCAGTGATATCTCCATCTAAAGACGTGGTATTGGGGTTATATTACTTAACTAGAAGTAAGGTAAACTCTAAAGGCGAAGGCATGTTATTTGCAAGCATTTCTGAAGCAAGACGAGCTTACGAAAATTCTATGGTAGATTTGCATGCTAAAGTAAAAATTAGAATGAATCCAACTTCAGGATTAATTGATACTACAGTAGGTAGAATTTTATTAGCAGAAATTTTACCAGAAAAGTTAGATTTTTCTATTATTAATCGAACCATGAATAAAAAATTGATTGCAGAGACGATTAATTTATGTTATCGAAAAGCAGGATTAAAAGATACGGTAATGCTTGCAGATCATTTAATGTATATGGGTTTTCATTATGCTACTAAATCTGGGATCTCTATTGGGATTAATGATTTAGTTATACCTAAAAGTAAAGCAGAGATAATTGCTCGTTCTGAGCAAGAAGTAAAAGAAATTCAAGCGCAATTTTCTTCAGGGTTATTAACTGATGGTGAAAGATATAATAAAGTTATAGATATTTGGTCTAGAACCACTGATCAAGTAGGAAAAGCGATGATGGTAGGTTTTTCCGAAGAAGAAGTAATTAATAAAGATGGAATTAAAGTTACTCAAGAGTCATTTAATTCTTTATATATGATGGCAGATTCTGGGGCAAGAGGATCACCTGCTCAGATGCGCCAATTAGCTGGGATGCGTGGATTGATGGCTAAACCTGATAGTTCGATTATTGAGACTCCGATCACGGCGAATTTTAGAGAAGGATTGAAAGTATCTGAATATTTCACCTCAACTCACGGAGCACGTAAAGGTTTAGCAGATACTGCATTAAAAACTGCAAATTCAGGGTATTTAACTCGCAGATTAGTAGATGTAGCTAATGATGTAATTGTCTCTGAAGAAGATTGTGGTACTAAAAATGGGTTAACTATGACTCCTTTAATAGAAGGTGGAGATGTAGTTGAACCGTTAGGAGAAAGGGTATTAGGTAGAATTTTATTAGAAGATGTAATTAAGCCAGGGGTTGATGAAGTTATTATTTCAGCAGGCACAATGTTAGATGAAGATTTAGTTGAAGAATTAGAAAAGCGAGGAATAGATGAAGTTAAGGTACGTTCAGTTATTACTTGTGAAATTCGTTATGGAGTGTGTGCTCAGTGTTACGGACGTGATTTAGCTCGGGGACATAAGGTTAGTATAGGAGAAGCGGTAGGGGTAATTGCGGCGCAATCCATTGGAGAGCCTGGAACCCAGCTTACGATGAGAACGTTCCATATTGGTGGAGCGGCTTCTAGAGCAACTGCTCAAAATAGTATTCAAATTAAAAATAATGGTTTGGTTAAATTAAATAATATTAAAATTATTAAACATAAAGGAGGTCATAGTGTAGCCGTTTCTAGATCTGGAGAGTTAACCGTTATAGATACTTATGATGGTAGAGAAAAAGAACGTTATAAGTTACCGTATGGTGCGATTTTAAATATTGCAGATGGTGATACTGTACAAGCAGGAACAACTGTTGCTAATTGGGATCCGCATAATCACCCAATTATTACAGAAGTAGCTGGTAGGGTTCAATTTTCAGATTTGTATGAAGGTTTAACTATGAGTCGTCAAACTGACGAAGTTACTGGTTTAAGTAGTATCGTGGTTAACGACACTAAGCAATTAGGGTTTAGCGGTAAAGATTTACGTCCAATGATTAAATTAGTCGATCAAAATGGGGAAGATTTATGTTTGCATGGAACTTCTTTTCCAGCGCATTATTTTTTACCAGGTAATACTATTATTAGTGTTACAGATGGTCAAGAAATTGGAGTAGGTGATACTATTGCGCGTATTCCAAAAGAAACTTCTAAAACTCGTGATATTACAGGTGGTTTACCGAGAGTTGCGGATTTGTTTGAAGCTCGTAAGCCGAAAGATTCAGCAATTTTAGCCGAAATTTCTGGAGTAGTTAGTTTTGGTAAGGAAACTAAAGGTAAGCGTCGTTTAGTTATAACTCCAATGGAGCAAGATCCATCATCAACAACGCATGAAGATTTAATTCCAAAATGGCGTCAAATGAATGTTTTTGAGGGAGAGTACGTACAAAAAGGTGAAGTGATTGCTGAAGGGGTGCCTAATTCGCATGAAATTTTAAGGCTATTAGGAGTAGATGCTTTAGCTAATTACATAGGCAAAGAGATCCAAGATGTTTATCGTTTACAAGGTGTAAAGATAAATGATAAGCATATAGAAGTTATAGTAAGGCAGATGTTACGTAAAGTAGTTATATTAGATTCAGGTGATTCTACATATTTAGCAGGAGATCAATTAGAGATTGCTCTAGTTTTAGAAGAAAATCAAAAATTACAAGCAGAGAATAAAAAATTAATTAACTATGAGAGAATTTTGTTGGGGATCACTAAAGCTTCATTAGCTACAGATTCATTTATTTCAGCAGCTTCGTTCCAGGAAACTACTAGAGTATTAACTGAAGCTGCGGTTAGTGGTAAGTGTGACGAATTAAGGGGATTAAAAGAAAACGTTTCCGTGGGTAGATTAATTCCAGCTGGAACTGGGTTTGAGTACCATAGGAGATTAAAAGCTAAGCAACTACAGCGTAATCTAGAAAAGACAACAGGTAGATCTAATAATTTATTTAGTAGCAGTATAAATCATAAAAAAACAGTTACTAAAGCTGATCTAGAGCAAGCATTAGGTGAAGCTTTTAATAAAAATGATATGGAGATGGAAGGGTAATTATTAGTAATTAAAAAATAATGTTTAAAACAGGCATTTATAGTTTAGAAAATCTTATCTCTGGCCGTTCATTAAAGACTTTATTTGGGGATGATAAAGATATATCTATTACTTTATATGATAAGATCCAAGGATTAGATAATGCTGATAATTTAGCTGAAAAAATTCTATTATTATTTAAAGATGATAGAGGTGTTTATAAGCGTACTTATGCTAAACGTTTTGAAGAATTTGATTTAAAATTATTAGAATATTTTAAAAATTATTTAAAACCTAAATTTGATTTAAATAATAATTTAGTTATTTTCGACGTTGGTGTAAGCGATGCTAGGACTTCTTTAGATTTATTTGAAAAGCTTACTGTTAAATTTAAAAATATTAAATATATTGCATCTGATTATAATAATCTAGTTTATATAATAAATAAAAACCAAACTAACATTACAGTTGATCCTAATGGTAAAATTTTAGAGATTTTGTGGCCGCCATTTGTGTTTAATAAAATCCGATTAAATAGGTTTTTATTTTTATACCCTTTGAATCATATAATTAAATTTTTTGTGTATATATTAATAGCCTTACCTTTAGTTAAAGCGTATAAAAATGGCAAATTATCCGGTAAAAAATTAGTATTATTTGCCCCTTATGCTTTAGATAAAGCTTTAGGCGATCCACGTTTTGTCTTAAAACAGCATAATTTATTACAACCATTTAATGAAGCTCAACCAGCCAATTTCATTAGAGCGATGAATGTTTTAAATCCTTCATATTTTTCTGGTCATCAATTAAAAATTATAATTAAAAATCTATATTTTGGTTTAAAAGAAGATGGGTTATTGGTTGTTGGTTCTAATCAAGATGCAGATAGTTTAGTAGATGGAGCTATTTATAAAAAAACCAACTATGGTTTTAAGTTGTTAGAAAAATTTGGTAAAGGGTTTATTAATAGTTCATTGATTGAAGATTTTGGCAAGAGAATATTCTAATTCTCCATATGACGGGCATTACATAAACTATGCATCCATTGCTTCACAACCACGTTGAAAAATCATAGAAATTAACAAGGAAAATTAATTATAGTATATTTGTTTCGGTCGCTGAATAGTTATATCAATTAAATCGAGAATTACTGCTGCTTGCTTACGCCGATTGATTTTTTTATTAAAAGCGAGTATATTGCTTTCGGAGCTGGATTAAATATAAAAAACAATTATAAGCAATATAAAATATCTTTCTCTTAATATGAACATTAAAGGAGAAAAGATTTTGCCAATTCAAATACCTTTGGATATAAAAGTTGATTTATTAAATAATCATTTGAGTCAAATTAAAGAACATCTGGATTTCTATAATGTTGATTGTTTTATCTCATATTCTTGGGGCGATAAAAAAAATAAAACAAAAGCGCTCATATTGGCAGAAAATTTAAGTAAAGCCGGAATGAAAATGTTATTAGATTTGAATAATAACAAAATAAATTCTAGCATATTTGAATTTACAGAAAAAATAAATTCTGTTAAATACGTTATTTTAGCTGGCTCCAAAACGTTGATGACGAAATGCAAACAAAAAATCAATTGTATTCTAAATCAAGAAATTTTAAAGATACACGATAAATTTAGAAGCAATAACAGTTCAGTTGTTGGAATAAGTTTTGGTGGTGGTTTTCAAAATTATCTGCCAAATTTTTTGAAAGATAAAATTATAGGACATTACACTAATGATTTTGATGTTTATTCCAAAGTCACATTAGATTTGTTACATTATTTTGCTCCAGATATAATAAAACAAGATATAACAACAATTATTGAAAACTTTAATAAAGTAATTATCTCAATAAAATACAATATTTCCCACAAAAATATTTTAGAATATCATTCAATGAATAAGCTGCAATTAGTGGAGCCAATCGCAATTAACATTGATGATTTATTAAAAAGAGATTATTTGAAAGCATTGGATTCAGGTTTTTTGTTTAACCCTGAAAAAACAAATTTATTTGCATCACTTGTATATTTAATTTATCAAAATGACGATCAGATAATGACAAAAACAGGAAAAGTAGAAAAATTTAAATATAATGATCTTGTTGATGATTTCGACTGTAAAACAAAACATATAATGATACAAGGAGATTCTGGAATAGGGAAAAGCACGTTGTGTAAATTTATAGTATATTTGTGGGCGTCAAATAAAAAATTGTTAGATTTTAAGTTTGTTTTTTTTATCAAAGCAAGTAACTTGAACGAATCAAAATATCCAGTTTTACAATATAAAAAATATGAAGAAATAGATATTATTATTAAAGAATGTTTTTTGAATACATTAACAGAGATATCTAGGGTTTTATTGGAAACAAATATAAATTATGAAAAATATAAAATATTATGGATAATAGATGAATCCGACGGATCTCTTAATAATATACCGAAACATTTGCAAGATGTTTTTAAAAATATTACCTCTAATCCTTATACCATTTTAACAAGCAGAAACCATCCAGGAAAAGTTCCATATTATCAAATAACTGGATTCAGCGAAGATACGCAACTATATTATATTGATTTCTTTTTTGATTCTTTAGGTTACAGCAAAAATAAAAGTACCAAAAAAAACCTGTTACATTTTTTAAACGAGAACTATCTTATAAATAAGTTGTGCTTGATTCCGATGTATTTGGAATTTATTTGTAATATTTGGTTAAATAAATCAAGTATTGCACATGAAAATGTTAATATAAGTATGACAGAGTTATATCAAGAATTTTTTATGTCTATGATTAATAAATTTCTAATAGAAAAAGAACATTTGCAGCCAGATCGTGTGCGTGCTGAATATGAAATCTCTACTAGACTACATTTACCACTATTAGCACTAAAAGAAATATCTTTTTTTATTCTTAAACAAAATCGTGATATTTTTACGTGTGAGGAGTTAGAAAACCACTCCTCTAAATTATTTGACTTATCAAAACAAAAGCAACTATTCCCATATTTATTTGATGATATTTTAAAAATCGGAATCATTTCACAAAATGGAAACAATTTGAAATTTATCGATCCATCTTTAAAGATGTTTTTTGTTGCTAAATATTTAACAGATGGTTTGCAAAAAACAATTAATTTAGATGATAATAAAAATTTTAAAGACAATTTTACTTGGTTTGTTAGAAATTATAAATATATTAAAAATAATGATCTTTTGTTTAGCTTTGTTTCTGGATTACTAAATTTATTAAATAAAGAGAATGATTTATCAGAATCATTATTTATGAAAGAAAATATTATGTTATTTTGGAAAAATATTTTTAGTAATAATTTAGATTTTGTAGGAGTTAACCATACTTTGCTATTGTTGAAATGCTTAAAAGAAACTGATTATAATATGATTTTTACTGAAAACCCTGAAATAAAATCATACATCTATAAACGCCTACCAAATATATTGAAATATATAAGCCTTAATAATATTACTGGGTGTATAAAAATGTTTTTATCTGTATTTAATGATCCGAATATCATTGGGATTATTATCAGCTTAAATTTTTTGAAAGATACTATAAATTTTATAGCATATACAGACAGACATTGTTCAGATAAGATTTTATCCAACCTGATTAAAAACTGCAACCCAGACTATAGTAAAAAAATTCTGGATTTAGTAAACGAAAAATTATCAATGATTTCAAATATTGAAGATGATATTGTTGGTAGATACTTTGCTATTTCTAGACAAGAAGACGAAGAAAACAATGAAAAATTTTTAATTGCTTTGTTACAAAGCAGTGATTTAAAAAATAAAAGAGCTGCAATTGAGATCATCCTGGTTCAAAATTTGAATAGCAAAAAAATAAAGATGTTATTGCATAACTTGGCGGCGGATATAGATCCTTTAAGATCCCAAAATATTATGGAACAAATTTTACAAATTGATACTTCAGATGTTCAACAATTGATTGACAATGAAGATATTATAAATGAACTTATGGAAATGGATAAGCTGTCTTTTTTGTGTATAGATATTTTATATAATAGTTATGGCTATACAGTAAATTTTTTAGAAATCCTTCGTCAAATATATAAAAAAGCTACTTCGATCTTCATTATAAATAAACTTAATTCAATTGCTTTAAATTTAGAAAACAATTTAAAAATAGAAGAGGATGTTTGGAGCGATACAGATACAACTGACAGCGTCATGTTTATAGATAATGAAATAATTAATAATTATATTAACAAAGAAGAATATATAAAATATATAACTAATAATTATCAATCAATAAATTGGCACATAATCTTTTTAGAAGTAGAAATAATAGTTA
Source organism: uncultured Francisellaceae bacterium (assembly GCA_903827925.1). Taxonomy (GTDB): domain Bacteria; phylum Pseudomonadota; class Gammaproteobacteria; order UBA6186; family Azoamicaceae; genus UBA6186. The sequence continues at coordinate 17,162 of CAIKKE010000087.1, read as the reverse complement.
AATTACAAGAAAAAATCTTGGGGTTTTTAATTGATAATAATATCCTTCTTGCAAATACCCCTTTAATAAATTTAATTAATGCTTATGCTGCAGAATTTGGTGATAACGAATTGTTAGGAACATTAATTATTAAAAGAATATTTTTTAATTGTCACAATGAGGTATTAACCATAAAAAATAATGGCATCATGATTTATAATGAAAACATTGTTTTTCTGCAAGTCGATAACTGTAACGAAGGTACATACATGGGGTTTATAAATAAATTCAGTGATTTGTTTTATGATGTTGCCAAAAAAAATAGCTTTCCTGTAGAACATAAAAAAATTACCTTTTTTTCGAAAAAAGGAACACTTTTTTGTGAATCACAGAACTATGATTCTAATAATAATAGATCAAGTTATATTTGTACATATGTGGAATTATCAGAACCTAATTTTAAAGCTAAAGAAAATTCACCATATAGCGAACAATGCTTATCTGAAGAAGATTTTACCAATAGTAGTACTAGTAGTACATTTAACTGTGATTTGTTTGGTCATTATATTAAAAATTCGCCATTAAAAAGATTTTCATTTGAAAAAAAATCTGATTCCGAATCTGAAGCAACAATACCAATAAAAACTCAAAATAGCTTAGCTACTATAACAATTGCACATCAAAGATTAAAATTAAGAATCTAAACTGTTTTTATAGATTTAAGTATAATAAGATAACTCTTTTAATATGAGGTTTGAAAATTTTTTTGAAAAATTTATATTATTTCAACTAAAATTTAGTTTTAAAAAGTATTTTGTCCATTTGAAAAAAATATTTTTTATAGTAGTTTTTGTATTTTTAGAGTTACCTAATTTTTTAGGCAATTTTTTTAAACATAAATCTAACATATTCATGTGTTTTTTTGTCATTAAATCAGGCATATTGCTTTTTTCAAAATATAGGCTAAGACTTATAAATTGTTTTAGTGTTTCCTTAACGGTTTGTTGAATTTTGATTGAAGATTTAGCATTAATAGTTTGTAAATTATGTAATCTATCAAAATATTTGACGAGCAAAAGATCGTGTTTTTTTTCTGACCATAGCAATTTAACTATTTCAGCCGCAGTAATTTTCCCATAAGATTTTATCCGGGTTAAGTCATCAACGTTATTTGCTATATTAACATCGAAAATATCATTAATAATATTTTTAGTTAAATCAGTATCTTCGATGGTGTCGTGTAATATAGCAGTAACTAAAATATCTGTTTTAAAACAATAATCAGCAACCATCCCTGCAACTATTAATGGGTGAGAATAGTACGGCTCTCCAGATTCGCGCATTTGATTAGAGTGATATTTTTTTGCATAATAAATAGCTTTTTTTATTGTAATAATATTTACTTTATTGATTGTTTGATGATTTAACAAATGAATTTTATTTATTAAATCATATGCATAAAGACAACATTCAAATTTACTTAACCAAACATCTAAATCGGACATAAATATAGGATATATTAAAAAATTTAAAAGTCAATTATTTATGGTTTTGGCCTATATTTTAAAGATATTCTAGGATAATTTATAATTAAATTTTTTGGATCATCCCAATTAATTTGCGAAATTTCAAATGTTTCCGCGAACAATTCTGGATTAAATTTAGCTTGATCGGCTAGCTTGTTAAAGCATAATGGACTTTCTGAATTATTATATTCTAATTTTTGATATTCATCGATAATTTTTGCTAAAACAACAAAACCATTTAAAGCTCTTTTATATTTATCAGATATTTCAGATGTAGAATTAAAAAGATTTAACAATACTGCTGGCATATAAGTAGGATGGTGTTTCCAAGTGTTAATCCCAGAATTAATACCAAAACATTTTTTAACTAATGAATATTCTTTTGGCAAGTAAATTATATCCGAATATTTTTTTAATAAGGCTCCATCTTCTTGGGTATACAGCCGAAGGAAAAATCCTATCCTAGTTAAAATTGCAAATTTTTCATCTTCATTATCTAATGGATAGCCTAAGTAATTAGCTTTTTTATGCATTAAGTCTAAATAAGCTTTGCTAGGGTTTCGATGTGTCAGAAATTGTTCAATAGTTTCTAAAACCATTTGAAACGCACTCCAGACATGTTCGTTAAATGTTAAAGATCCTAGCGGCATAACATGAGCCAAAGCTCCGGCAATATCACAAATATTAATTAAAAAATTTTGTTTTAAAAATTCAGCAGTTATTGTGTTGCCATTTAATAGTTTAGCGAACATGTCTTGTCCGCCCTCTAATTGTAAAACGTAGCCCCAATGTATTGGTACAGAAGCATTTAATTTGATAATATGTTGTTTTATATTGTGTGGAAAAGACTCAAAACCAGGAATAATTTTTTTTCTAATTGTAGCGTCGGAGTTATATAAAGCCTCCATGAAATCATCATGATCATCTATCATGAGTCCTTCTTTTATCCCAAGGTTTTTAATTTCTTGAGACTTGCCTAAGTCGCTATATACCAAACTGGCTTCTATAACTTTAAAAATTTCATCAGTATTTACAGAATGTGTAACTAAATTGTGTAACTTGTTAAAACTATCTACAGTTAATATCGCAAGTTTTTGTTGTTGCTTCCAATAGTTATACGCTGATTTGGAACCATCAACAATAAGGTTAAAACAAACCAAAGAATGCAAAGTTCTTTCTAGCTCAACATGTTTTTGAGTGGTATTTTCTAATAAGCCTTCTTTTACTAAAAAATAAGTCCAACTATTAACATCATTATTTGAGGCTGTGCCTTCGCTTGTTGCGGCGGTTTTATTGTTAGCAAGAAAAGCAATTTCAGGATATAATTTAAAAACAGGCAACACAATTTTAGTAAACAATTGCTCTTGTGTATAAATATCTTCAGATTGTTGATTAGAAATAAACAAATTAAACATAACTCCTCTCAATAATTCTATTTTTATTGGCTTTATTCTATTAAAGATTGATTGTAGTAATCGATCTATGTGCTGGCCTTAAATCATCTTGTCATCAATCATTAATTTATTCTAACAATAAATTTTAAAAAAGATCAAGCTTTTTTTGTGAAAGATTAAATTTGCTAAAAAACAATTTATCGTTAAAACAGTTATGTCTGGTTATTTAACGCTATTATTTAATAATTGTTGTTTATTAGCTTTAGAATAATAAGCTTTATCTGCTCTGTTAATGATTGTATAGATATTGCTCAGGAAAGTACTGTTTATGTTTTAATAATAATTGACTTAATGATTCTTTATCATTCATTCTAATGCTGTTGCATTCGCCTAAAAATAATTGAAATGCTGCGTTATCTTTTAGGGAGTATTCTATCTTGTCAATCGATTTTATTATACATTAAGTTTTAATACAATAACAAATTTTATAAAGAAGGTTTTATTTCGTTAACAGTAGGGGGAATTTCTAACTTGGATGTATAGGGGAAATTTTTACTTTGGTTTGACAATATTATTAAAAAAATTGACAAAGGGGGTTAAAAAATTTTATATTGAATTAATAAAAAATAAAGTTCTGCAAATCATTGTTATGTAGTATGAAAAACATGAATATAATTAGATCATTAAATAGATCATTAAATTTTGAACAAAAAAAAGCCACAGCAATCTTATTAGCAGGTACTTTTCTTGAATATTTTGATTTAATGCTGTATTTACATATGGCGGTGTTTTTAAACGAATTGTTTTTCCCAAAAATTAGTCCTCATTTATCTAATTTAATAGCGGCTACAGGATTTTGTTCAATATTTGTTTTTCGCCCTATTGGTGCACTAATTTTTGGTTACATAGGAGATATTTATGGACGTAAGTCTACAGTAATTATAACAACTACTATGATGTCTATTTGTTGCGTCTCTATGGCCTTGATGCCAACTTATGAACAAATAGGTATAACTGCTGCTTGGTTAGTAACAATATGCCGCATCCTTCAGGGATTGTCATCTATGGGGGAAGTAATAGGAGCTCAAATTTATTTATCAGAGTTGATAAAAAAACCAGAATGTTATCCAGTAGTTAATTTTATCGGATGCTCATGTGTAATTGGATCTTTAGCTGCACTAGCAATGTCATCTGCAATATTAAGTGCTGGGTTTGAGTGGAGGCTTGCATTTTTGATGGGGGCACTAATCGCGATAGTAGGTACCGTTGCTCGTACAGCGTTACGTGAAACTCCAGAATTCGCTAATGCACGACTTAAACTTAAAAAAATTTTTAAACAAGCAGATCTAGATGCTAATGATATTTTAAAATCAGATCCAATAGTGAATGAAAAAGTTAATCAAAAGACCTCTTTAGCTTATTTTTTCTTACAATGTGGGCGACCAGTATGTTTTTATTTTTTGTATGTCTACTGTGCTTGCATATTAAAAAATTCTTTTAATTATTCCCCTCAACAAGTTATACAACATAACTTGATTGTTTCCTTTACTGAATTTGTAGTAATGCTATCTAATACTTATTTATGCTACAAAATATGTCCATTAAAAATTATCAGAGTAAGGGTTTATGTATTTTCTATTTTTATTATATTTTTACCTTACTTTTTATTTAATACTAGCACAGTAGTTCAATTGTATTGTATACAGATTGTGGTTGCGATATTTCAACCTACTTCATCTCCAGCTGAAGCTATTATATTTACTAATTTTCCAGTGTTTAAGAGATTTAGATATATTAGTTTTTTATATGCTTTATCTAGGGCGTTAGTATTTATAATTACATCATTTGGTTTTGTGTATTTAACAAAAATATTTGATTATCAAGGATTGTTAATTATTTTTATACCTTTGATGGTGGTTTTTATATACGGTCTTAATCATTTTGATAAATTAGAAAAATCATCTTTAACTAAATAATATATCTTTAATAAATAATATAGTCGCTGGTGTGTAATTGTTTTTAAGATGATTTTAAAGTTAATTTTAAATATGAATACTAAAATAATTTTTAATTGAAATTTTAATTTTTATTGATTATTATCATTTACATTATCACTGTTAAGCAAATCTTCCAAATACCCATCGTCTAATAGTTCTTCTTCTTTATTATTGCTACTACTATTATTACCAAGGTGATTCGAAGAATCTAGAAATTTCATCACAGTTTGACTTGCCTGAGTTACGGCGTGTCTTGCTTGTTTTTTGGTTAAAAGCGTGATTTCTTCAGCTTTTTTGCGCGCAAGTTCAGATTTGGCGGTAGTGGCTAGTGCGTTATTCGCTTTTTGATCGGCAATTTTTCTTAAATTTTGTTCAGTTTCAATGATTTGTTCTAGTTTATTTTGATGTTTTTGTGATTCAAATAATTTAGCTTCTAAATTATTTATTTGTTGTTCTTGTTGTCTAGCTAATTCTTCTAAGCCGACGATTTGATTTTGTAGTTCATCATTGTTAGATAAAATTTGAGCTTGTTCATATTGAAAATTTTGTAAAGTTTTTTCTAAAATTTGTTTGTCATGTTCAGTGATTTCTTGGTATCGATTAAATTGTTGTTGTAATTCATGTTTAGAAATTTCTTCGGAATTTTTGGTTAATTCCATTTTTCTGAGTTTTTCTAATAATTCATTATGTTCTTGTTCTAATTTTTTTCTAGACCCTTCAATTTCTTGTCTGGCTAATTCAGTTTGAATGGTTTGATTTAAACTAATTTGTGCTTTATCTTCTGCAGTTTTTCTAGCTTGAATTTCATTTTGTAATGCTTTTTCAAGGATCATGTTTTTTTCTGCAATATTATTTATTTGGGCTTCTGCTCTTCTTCTAGATTTTTCTTCTTCTTTTTGGGCTTGTTCGGCAAACTTGGCTTTTTCGATAGCAATACTTAATTGAGACGCTGCAGCATGTACTTGCTCTATTGCAGTTTTCATCCTTTTTTCTGCAGAAATTCTTGCTTGTTCTTCGGTTCGTCTAATTAATTCTGCTTGTTCTGCTTTTTCAGTAGCTTCAGAGATTTTTAGGTTTGCAGTAATCGAGGTAATTTCTTGTTCTTGACGTTTTAGATCGTGCATTAAGCGATTAATTTTTTGTCCATTTTGACTAGAATTAGGAATTTGCATATTGATAGGTTGAAAGAATCCCCCTAACGACAATGGGCTTTTAACATTGCTAGTTTGAATTTCATTAATAAGTTCTTGTTTACGTATAGTATTTTTTTCTAAAGCTAATTTTAAGTCTTGGTTGTCCGTGTTAATAGAGTTATAGTTTGGTGTGCGGGTATTAATATTATTTAGCATATTATTATTATGTATGTTACTGTGCATGCTATTTTCTATAGCACTATTAGTGGCTTGATTAATATTGCTACCACTTAAGTCATTATTAGCGGATAATACAACTTGTTCCGTCAGTCCGGGGCTCCAAGGACGATATTTTGGATAAATATTGCTTTTATTTGACACATTGTTTGTGTCAATTGACTTAGACATTTACGCTCCATGTGACAATAAAATTTTTATAATATTTTATCATAGTCTATTATAGTTATAGTTTTTTGAATTTTGCTAATTTGATCTTAATATAATTTATCAAAATTACCTAATATATTTTAAAAATTTTGTTATTTAGTTATGGTTATGGTATTTTGATGTTATGAAAAGTTCAGAATTACGCATTATTGGAGGTAAATTTAAGCGAAAAAAGATTGCATTTAATTCTACAAATATCGCAAATATTGCATTACGCCCGACGTTGGATAGAGTTAGGGAGACTGTTTTTAATTGGTTAGATCCTTATTTATTAGGGGCTAATTGTTTAGATTTATTTGCGGGTACTGGGATCTTTAGTTTCGAAGCATTATCTAGAGGAGCTAATTTTTCAGTTGCAATTGAAATTGATTTGCCAACATATAAAGACATTATAGCTAATCAGCACAAATTACAGTTAAATGATCAGCAATTTATAGTATTGCGTCAAGATGTATTATTATTTTTAAAAAATCCAATAACGTTAGAATCTTTAGAAAATAATAATGTTAATAATAAAAAGTTTAATATAGTTTTTTTAGATCCACCTTATAGGGATCCAGAGATTTTATTAATAACTTTAAACCAGCTAATTATTAATAAGATCTTATCTAAAACCGCTAAAATATATTTTGAATGTTATCAAAATAGTAGTATATTAGAAGACATAAATTTTCCTAAACAGCTAAAAATAAGTAAATTTAGCAAAGCAGGTAAAGTAAAGTTTTATTTATTAGATTATGTTAAAAATTAAGATTATTACATAAATATAATTATGAATATTGATACGATGAATATTGAAACGAGCATCAATCTAGGTAAACATGATAAGCTAGTAAAAAATTTAAAAGTTTTTTTAGTTGGTGGTGCTATCAGAGATGAATTGTTAGGTTTACCTGTAAAAGAGAGAGATTGGGTAGTAGTTGGTTCTTCGGAAAACGAGATGTTATCTCTGGGTTTTCAAAAAGTTGGCAAGGATTTTCCAGTATTTATTCATCCATCGACTGGGGAAGAATATGCTTTAGCTAGAACAGAACGTAAAACTGCTAAAGGTTATTATGGATTTAGTTGCGATTTTTCTTCAAATGTTACCTTAGAACAAGATTTATTTAGAAGAGATTTAACTATCAATGCTATGGCTAGAGATTTGGAAGGAAATCTTATAGATCCATGTAATGGTTATACGGATTTACGAAATAAAATTTTAAAGCACGTATCTCCGGCATTTATAGAAGATCCAATTAGGATCTTAAGAGCTGCTAGATTTGCAGCAAATTTTTGCCAACAAGGGTTTAGTATTGCTGAAGAAACTATACATTTAATGAAGATTATAGTAAATAATCATGAATTAGAATGTGTAACCCCAGAGAGAGTATGGAAGGAAATTGAAAAAGCCTTACAAACCTCTAATCCTGAAGAATTTTTTATAGTGTTGCGTTTGGTGGGTGCATTGGATTACATTTTTCCTGAATTAAATAAATTATATGGGATCCCCCAAAATCCTGTTTGGCATCCAGAAATAGATACTTGGATCCATACCATGCTAGCCTTAAAGCAAGCTGTAAAATTTAGCAAAAATCTTAAAATTAGGTTTGCGGTGTTATGTCATGATTTAGGTAAAGGAGCTACCGATCCAAATATATTACCTAAGCATCATGGGCATGAGCAAAGAGGGGTTAATTTAATTACTCATTGGTGTAATAGATTTAAGGTGCCTAATGCTTATAAAAAATTAGCAATTAAAGTTGCTAAATGGCATTTACATAGTCATAAAGCTTTTGAATTAAATCCGAAAACTATTTTGAAATTATTTTTAAGTTTAGATGCGTTTCGCAATCCAACAATACTAGAAGACTTTTTAATTGCCTGCAAAGCAGATGCTACTGGGAGAGAAGGTAAACAAGATTTAGAATATTTGCCTAAAGATTTTTTAATGAAAGTTTTTAAAATTGTTAGCAATATTAAGCCGCAAGCATTTATAGCTAAAGGACTAGTTGGAATCAAATTAGGTGAGGCGATAAGAAAATTTCAATTAAAATTAATTGCTGAATTTAAAAAAAATCTGACAATTAATTAACTAATTTGATTTTTGTAAGAAAAAATCCATATAATTTATACCTAAAAGTCTGTAATACTTTTACAAATAATGATATTGAAACAGATTTAATAACAGGTCATTTTAGTATTTTTTAAAAATGCCATGGGAGGGCGTGCCAATGTCAGTAATTGTTAAAAGCTTACAAAAGTTATTAACTACACAAAAAGCTAAAGTTCAACAACTAGAAGTTGAGCTATCTCAAATCAAGCAAAGCAAAGCTTGTTTAGAAGATGATTTTTTCCATGTCATTACGCAATTACAATTAATTAAATTACAACAAAAGTAGTAAATAGTTGTTTTAAAATATATTTTTATATTAAAAACAGAACAAAAAGAATTTACAAGCACAATAAACATTAATTCTAAATTAATTCAATCTTATACTATAAAGTTAATTAAATTTCATAATCAAAGGTCGCAGAGTATACTCTTGTTTTTATAAAGTAAATTAGTATAATCTTAAAATTCAAAGTATTTTAAGTATTTAGTTTTTATACAGGGTCGTTAGCTCAGTTGGTAGAGCAGTAGGCTTTTAACCTATTGGTCGAAGGTTCGAATCCCTCACGACCCAAGATTTTAATAAGATCGTAAGGATAAAAGATAAAGGAATAATTAAATATATATGCAAAAGATTATTAGGTATTTAAAAAATTTAAGTAGATTTATATTTTTATTTCTTGGTTTAATTTCAGTTAGCAGTGTAATCGCGGTGAAAGATATAGGTGAAGCTACAGGTACACTTATGTCAGGTACAAGCTTTTTAACTAAGTTTTTTTGGGCAGCTTGTATTTTTACTGGGGTTTATTTATTAACTGCTGGTTTGGTTAATTATAAAGAGCATCGTAACAATCCTAAATTAATTCCTTTATCTACAGTAATTGTATATTTTATTCTAGGTTTAGCAGTAATCGGTATTCCTTTTTTGAGTAAGCTATTTGGAACAGATTCGTATGACTTTGCTACTAAAGGTACTCATTATAATTAAAATTTAATGGATTTTAAATTTTCTTTATATTGCTGTAATTCTGTTTTAAATTTATTAATTTTATAAAAGTTATTATTATCTTTATTAGTTTTATTTAAAGCCAAGTTGATTTTTTGTTCAGCTGCATCTAATTGATGAGTAATAACCATTAATTTAGCTTGTAATAACAATGTTTCATCTATAACTTGTAGTTTTTGATTACAGGCTATCAATAGCTCGTATATTTGAGGTTCTTCTAATAAATCTTCTAAGTGTTCTTGATCAAAAATATTTAAGCTCTGTTTGGCTTTTAGGGGTTCATTTAGCATAATTAATGCTTTTGCATAAGTTATAATTAATGGCAAATGATCTGGGAATATTGGAATTAAATTTTCTAATGTAATTTTGCTGAGTTTTGGTTCGTTGCTTAATAATAATTCTGCTAAAGATATTTGAATAATTAAGTTATTAGGATATTGTTCAGCTAATTTGGTTAAAATTTTCTTAGCTTTAGAATATTGGTGTAAATCTTTTAAAGTAATAGCTTGTTGATAGTGGATTGCTAATTCATTATTATATGCATGATTTTTTAATTTTTGTTCAATTTCCAGCAGTAGATCAGTTTTGTTTTTATAAAGATAGTTATTAATAATTACTTTAATTAATTGATAATCATGGCTATTTGTATATTGTTGATAAGTAGTTTTCTGTACTCTGGTATAAGCTTCTAAGATCCGATCTTTGAATAAAGGGTGAGTTAATAAAAATTTATTAGAAGTAAAGGCATCGTTATTAGTTAATTTATCCATCTTTGCAAAGATATTTCCCATACCTAAAGGGTCAAATTTTGAACGATTTAATATTTCAATACCTAGGTGATCAGCTTCTTGTTCTTGATTTCTTGAAAAATTTAACATTTGTTGTATATGTCCACCTAAAATTGGCATAATTAGATCAGGTATCCCAATAGCAGCCATTGTTATAGCTTCTATAATAGTAATGGGAATTAGTCTTTTTTGCTGTAATAATTGACGGGCAAAGTGTTTTTGAGTAATGTGGCTTATTTCATGAGCAAGAATTGCTGCTAGTTCACTTTCAGTTTCAGTTAAATTTATCAATCCTGCAAAAATTCCAACATTTCCCCCCATAAAAGCAAATGCGTTAATATCTTCATGATTAACCATAAAAAAATTAAATTTTTTTAGATCTTGTTGATTAGAGTTGTTAACAAGATAGTTACCTATATTTTCAAGGTAGGTATTCACGAACACGTCTGAACTTATAATGCCGGCATGTTGTAATTGGTGTAACCATACTTTACCCATTAAGGTTTCATCTTTTGAGGAAATTAGAGTTTGAGTTTCATTACCTAAATCTGGTAAGGTGTTAGTTGCTGTAATTTTAGGTGAATAAGCTATAATAAATGTAAAAATCATTAATAAAATTATTTGTTGTATGAGTACCATAGATTTAACCACTATAAATTGTCCTTGGACAATTATAAAAACTAAACAAGAAATGGACAAATTAGTCGCTGGCGATAATTTATTAATTATTGTCAAAGACCAAAGTTTTATTATAGATTGTAAGGTTTATGTAAATCAAACTGGCAATAAATTGATTGCTAATTGGGAAAGTGAAGAGCATATTTATTGTTTATTAGAAAAATTGTAAATTTTACATAGGTAACTATATGATTAATATTGTAAAATCTTATTATAAAAAATATTTTTCTCATCCGGAAGTAATTTGGTTATTGTTATTTTTAGTTATAGGATTTGGTTTGGTTATAACTGTAGGTCACATATTAGCTCCGGTTTTAATTAGTATTGTAATTGTATATTTAATTGAATGGTTAGTTTCTAAATTAGTTACATTTAATATTCGTCGTAATATTGCTTATTTATTAATTTATTTGGCATTTTTAACTGTATTTGTTGGATTAATTTTATTCTTGTTATTATTATGGAGACAGTTAAGTAATTTATTTAAAGATTTACCGATAATGCTATTTAATGCAAAAGCTGCTTTAATTCAATTTGCAGAGCAATATCCTAGTTTTTTACCTAAAGAACAAATTGATAGTTTAGGTTCCAGTATTTTAATTTATATTCAAGATTGGGCCAAGCATCAAGTTTCATCTTCATTTTCGTATATTTCTTTAATTATTACCTGGTTAGTATATCTATTTTTAGTACCCCTATTAGTGTTTTTTCTGTTGAAAGATCGTGAAATAATTATTAGCTGGATAGTTAAATTTATGCCAAAAAATCGTAGATCGTTAAAAGTTATTTATTTAGAAATGGATCAACAAATTGGTAATTATTTACGTGGTAAAATAATTCAAATAAGTATTGGTAGTTTTTTAAATGGGGCAGTGTTTTTATATTTTAATTTAAATTACGCGATATTGTTAGCGGTATTGGTAGGATTTGCTGCTATAGTTCCTTATGTTGGCACGGTATTAGCATCAATTCCTTTGATTTTTGTTGGTTATTTGCAATGGGGTTTTCATGCAGATTTAGCTTATTTATTAATTTCTTATATGATAATTCAAATTGTAGATGGTAATGTGTTAGTGCCGATTTTATTTTCCAAAGCAGTTAATCTGCATCCGGTCGCTATAGTTATTGCGGTATTATTATTTGGGCATTGGTGGGGATTTTGGGGGGTGGTGTTTGCGATCCCGTTAGCTACTTTAGTGAAAACTGTTTTATTAGTATGGCCAATTAACCGTAAATTATAAAGGTTCTAAACTAGTATCTAGGTTTAAATTATCACATAATATTAAAAAATTTTCTCTTAAAGACATAATATGTAAATCTGCAGCAATTTTTACTTGTAATTCTAAGGTTATTAAATTAGGGGTATCATGGTTAGTATGTATATTGGCTGATTTAATGGGGATTTGATATTTGTCAAAAAAATCAAATAATTTATCAAACAACATCGATTTATTTAAAGCAGTTGCATGTGCAACATAATTTATATAGGGTTTATCTAAAGAGTTATCGTTATGGGGAGGGGTATTATTACGTTTAATATAAATATGAATTGGATATTTTTTAGTTAAATTAGAAATGGATTTTTCTAATTTAATAATTTCATTCCATTTACCGCTAATTGATCCAGCAAAAGTTAGATCTTCTCCTAATTCTAATATTTTACTATGCATAATTATGCAATTATGCTTATTAATTAATGCAGCAATTAATCTAGGTAGATTTATAGATTTTTCCCCTAAAGCAATTAAATTTAAATCACTAGTGCCAAGATTTTTGGAAGTTTTAGTTGATTTGGTTTTCATTTGTTTTTTGTTGCTTTGATGAAAAACATTAAATTATATTAACTATATTATTTTTTAAACGATTATAAATAGCTATCATTTTACCTGATAATCACAAGAAATTCTATTGTGAGGTGAACAATTTTTTTAATGTATATACAAGTATTATAAATTGTTGGAACTTAATTAGGCATTTAAAAGTCTATTAAATAAAATGTTAAGAATAAATTATGGAGATCTATTTATGTTTAAAAAAATACATTACGCGAATACATCTGGATCTGAGAATATAATTGGTATTATTAATAACTTAAAAAACTTGCATAATGGTATGCCCAATAATGATCGTTTAATGCGAATTAACGCATTATTACTAAATGTTACCCTTGAAAAATTGAAATTTATAGCTCAAAACCAGGATGCAACTGCAGATATATTAAATATATTATTGGATAAATTTAAAGATATAAAAGTTAAAAACAAATTAGATAAGGAAATGTTAAAAATTATAGCTGGAAACAAGAATGCAGATGCCAAAATATTTGATAGATTATTGAAAGACTACGATGGTATGATTGACACACAAGCATTAAATTTTATAGTAAAAAGTAAAAAAGCAACTCGTGAAATATTGATTAAATTGTTAAATGAAAAATATAGGGGTAGGGTTTCAGAAAAAATTATTTCAGAAATTAAAAGAAAATTAAAATCTAAGATTTCCAAAACTGAAGCTTTAGATAATCTAATCATCAACTAAACTTTTTGATCCACTAATATGGACGTCTAAATCGCAAAAAAAGCCAGTTTTACAACCACTTGATCTGGGCCAGGCACGAAAGGAATATTCACCAAATAACTTCCGCATTTTGAAATAAATTTAGATAACTTTTTGCGCTATTTTTAGTTCAACTACTTGTTAAATTGATAACAAATGTGGAAATTATTTCGTGCACATTCCAAAATCAAAAAAGATTTGAAAATTATAAATATAATCACATTGATTGGTTTTTTTATAATTTTTTAAATATTAAATTAATGTAGGTTTTAATTGTTGAATATTATCTCGGTAATTACCATTTTTAAAAATGCTGTTACCGACAACAAAAATATCTACCCCCGCATTAGCTAATGGCTGAATATTAGTATGATTAATTCCGCCATCAATTGCTAGCGGAATATTGACATTTAAATTATCTAAAAGGCTAGTTACTGCATGAATTTTATTTAAACTAGTATCGATAAATTTTTGCCCAGCAAAACCAGGATTTACCGACATAATTAAAATTAAATCTACTAATTTATAAATTTTGTTTAAAATATCAATTGAAGTTTCTGGGTTAATTGCAATTCCAGCACGAGCGCCTTTTTCTCTAATTAATTGCAAGCTATAGCTTAAATTTGTGGTGCTTTCTGGATGAATAGTAATATAATTAGCACCAGCATTAGCAAATTCGATAATTAATCTATCGACATTGGTGGTCATTAAATGTACATCCAAAATAGTTTTAATGTTATGATTATCTAAATAATCCTTTAAAGACCGAAATACTAATGGCCCAAAAGTTAAATTTGGTACAAAATGATTATCCATAACATCTATATGGATCCAATCAGCACCTGCTGCTAGAACTTGTCTAACTTCTTCTCCTAAACTTGCAAAGTTTGCAGATAATATTGAGGCAGAAATAGTTTTAATCTTAGATTTAGACATTAATGGTTGCTCCCTGTAAATCTTCTAAGGTACCAATGTTTTGCCATAAACCATCGTAAACTTCAGCAGTAATTTGCTGAGTTTGATCTTGCAAATATCGTTTGATAATCTTAGATAATGGTAAAATTTTTTCTTGGACGTTTGTAAAAAATTTAGGATCAAAAATTCCAATATTAGCATAAGTATAATTTCTAGCATAATTTTTACTAGGTAAAGTTAAATAATGATTATCTAAACTAAAATCTCCGTAAGGTTTAAAGTAAGGATTAGGTACTAATATTAAATGAGCTAAATTATTTAAATTATCTAATTCAGATGATTTATATGATTCAGATGATTCAGATGATTTAGATAGTTTAGATAATTTAGATAATAATTTATGTATATCAAAATTAGTTATTATATCAGAGCTTAAAACTATAAAAGGTTCTTTGCCTATTAAGTTAGATTGGATTGCCTGCAAGATCCCACCGCCTGTATCTAATAATTCTGACTCTTCTGAATATTTAATATTTATCCCCCATTTTTCCCCATCTTTTAAAGCATGTTTTATTTGTTCTTTTAAATGATAAATATTAATAACAATTTCGGTAATTCCAGCATTTTTTAAATTTTCAATAACATATTCAATTAGAAATTTATTATTTAATTTAATTAATGGCTTAGGTGTAGTGTTAGTTAGAGGTAACATTCTTTGCCCACGTCCTGCTGCTAAAATCATAGCTTTCATGGCCCACGTCCTACAGCTAAAATCATAGCATTCATGATTGATATTCCTTGATAGAATTAGAATAATTAGAACAGTCAATATTTTGTAGTAAATTTTTAAGACTAATTAATTCAGGATCATTATATTTATTACAAGTTTGATTAATATAATGTAATAAATTTTGGATATATTGAATATAATTAGGTTTATTATAAAAATATTTTAACCTTGCAAATATTCCTAAATTTTTAATATGTCGTTGTAGACCAGTTAAGTAAAAATATTTTAAAAATTGATCTTTAGATAGGTTTTTAGATAAATTATTAGATAGAGTATTAGATAGATTAAATTTATTATTTTGATTTATTAAATAATCATAATGTTTAAAAACTATGGCTTCGATTAATTTTTCTGGCCAAATTATATAAGCATCTTGCAGTAGTGATGCTATATCATAAGTGATTGGCCCAAACATTGCATCTTGGAAATCTAAAATTCCTAAATTTTGTTCCATGGTTAGTTGTTTATTAGGTTCTAGCATTAAATTTTTAGAATGATAATCTACATGGGTAAATACTTGTGGTTGCGATGTAAAAACTTTAACAAAATAATTTTCTAAATTAGTTAATAATTTATTTAAATTATTAACTTTTGATGATTTTAAATGAATTTTTAAGTACCAATTTTTAAATAAATTTAAATTTTTTTTTATATATTTACGATCCATAGAAGCTAAATCAATATTTATGGAATTTAACTGTAGATCGGTTAATTTTTTTAATGCTAAAGAATATATTAGTTCAACATTATTGATGTCTAAATGATTAAATATTAATTGATCTCCTAAATGACTTAATAATAAAAATCTTAAGGAGTTATATTTTTTGATAGCTAATATTTTAGGTATATTAATAGGTAAATTTAATTTAGTTAAAAAATCAGCTATTTTGATAAAATTGTATAAACTTTTATTATTAGGGGTCTGCATAATTATAAATTTATGTGAGATTAGCTGCATATTACTAGCCGTATTATTTAAATAATTATTATGAGCATTATGATTGTTAGTTAGTAAATAATACTTCCTAATGCTAGCGTCCCCCATTAAAGGTTGTATTTCTAATGTAGAGTCTAAATTTAAAGCTAAATCGTTAGCAATAGATTGGATCCAATCGTGCATTATTGATAAAGCATTAATATTATTGTCTTTATTTGTTGGTTGCATATTTATTATCTATATAAAAAATTATAATTCTTACTTATGTTTAATTGCATATCAAAATATATATCTATCAAGCTCATAAATTATAAACTTTAAGTTATAAGTGCTAAAGGCTATTAGTTTAACTTATTCAAGCATATGTACTAATTTATTAATTAAAATTATAGCTTTAAATATTATATTTTTTAAAATTAAATTCTTTTTTAGGTAATTTAATAACTATTTAAAGAGTTAACATAAAACTGCAAATAAACTATTAAACCATCGAATTTAGATCTCTAATTATATAATCACAAGAAATTTTATTATTTTATATATGCATATATAGATTATTGGAACTTAATTAGGAGTTTTAGAGTCATATTAATTAAATAAACAAGATTTTTAAAATTTTTAAATATTTAAAATAATATGATTAAAGTTAAAAATAAAATAGGAGATTATTTTATGCAATATAAAGAAATAGCAGAAATATTAAATAATTTGTCGGATAGACCACTTTCACCAGAAGATATGTTTCGTACATTGTATAATATAGCTAGGAGTACTAATGCAACTCCCAGGGCCGTTCAGCGAACAGTTAAACAAATAACCCATACATAATTCCTCCAGCAACATCATCAGACCAGGCAGCCATCATACGCAATGCTTTTAAACTAGATTTAGATTGAATTTTTCTTTTATAAATCCTTATTAAAT
>CAIKKE010000086.1 GCA_903827925.1 uncultured Francisellaceae bacterium | reverse complement strand
ATTTTAAATATTATTTTAAATATATGTCAAAATATTATATAATTATTAATTAAAACCTAATTATTTCGTATAATTTTATTATGAAAACCATAAAAATTTTCTATAAATTTCTCATTAATTTAATTATAATTAGCTTTTTTTTAATACTAATAATAATCATCACTTTAAATGCTAGATTACCTAAAGTTGCAGTTCTTAAAGATGTCAAACTGCAAGTACCATTAAGAATTTATTCTATAGAAAAAAAATTGATTGCAGAATATGGAGACAAACGTTGTACTCCTATTCCATTATCCAAAGTACCACAAGATTTAATTAATGCAGTTATAGCTACTGAAGATCATCGCTTCTACAAACATCCAGGAGTAGATTTACGCGGATTAATTAGAGCAGGAATTTCTTTGATTTCTACTGGAAATAAAGAACAAGGCGGCAGTACTATTACTATGCAAGTTGCTAGGAATTTTTTCTTAACTAGAAAAAAAACTTATTTAAGAAAAATCAATGAAATCTTATTAGCACTTAAAATTGAAAAAGAATTAAATAAACAAGAAATTCTAGAGCTTTATTTGAATAAAATTTATTTTGGTAAACATGCTTATGGTATATCCGCAGCCTCTGAAGTATATTATGGAGTTAAAGTAGATCAATTAACATTAGCTCAAATGGCAATGTTAGCCGGATTGCCACAAGCACCTTCCACTATAAATCCGATTAATTCCCCGCAAGCTGCATTAAAAAGACGTTCATTAGTATTAGATAAAATGTTATTGCATAATTATATAACCATTGAACAATACCAACAAGCTAATTTAGAGCCAATAGCCACCACTTATCATGGAAAAATAATTGAATTAGAAGCCCCTTATATTGCTGAAATGGTGAGACAAGAATTAGTAGATAGATTTGGAGAGGAAATTTATGATCGTGGTTATGAAGTAATTACCACTATCAGTAACGATCTGCAAACAACAGCTAATATGGCATTAACTAGAGCATTATTAGAGTATGATGATCGTCATAAAAATAAATCATTAACCGAATCTGATGATGGATCTTCAGAAAATATTAAAAACCAGATTAATTTAAAGAATATGCCAAAAATAGATGGGGCTTTAATTGCAATAAATCCAAATAATGGATCAATTCTATCTTTGGTTGGTGGATTTAATTTTCAAAAAAGTCCTTTTAATCGAGTTACTCAAGCAGAAAGACAACCTGGATCTAATTTTAAACCTTTCATTTATGCTGCTGCTTTAGAAAATGGTTTTACTGCAGCAACTATTTTAAACGATGCTCCTATTGTACAAGAAGGCTCTAATTTTTCAGAAGAATGGCGCCCACAAAATCATACCAAACAATTTTATGGACCAACTAGCTTGCGCACTGGCATTATAAAGTCTAGAAATTTAGTATCTATCCGTTTATTACAATCATTGGGAATAGATAAAGCTATAGAATTTATTGAAAAATGTGGATTTGCAAATCAAAAATTACCAAAAACTTTATCTTTAGCTCTAGGGACAAATTTAGTAACCCCATTAGAACTGTCTGCTGGGTTTAGCGCATTCGCTAATGGAGGATTTAAAATAACTCCTTATTTCATAGATAGTATTTATGATTATCAAGGTAACACCTTGTTTAAAATTACCCCACCTGAAAAAACCCAAATTATGTCGCCACAAACAGCATATTTAATTACTAATATGCTACAAGAAGCAATAACTAATGGTACCGGTAAAAAAGCTCTACAACTTGGCAGAAAGGATTTAGCAGGTAAAACTGGTACAACTAATGATCATTTAGATGCTTGGTATACTGGATATAATAGCAATATAGTAGTTACAACTTGGGTTGGATTTGATGAACCAAAATCTATCGGGGAATACGCAGTTAATACTGCCTTACCTATGTGGATCTACTTTATGGAAAAAGCATTAAAAGATATTCCTGAAAACATACCAGCACAACCAAATGGTTTAGTAAGCGTGAAAATTGATCCGCATACAGGGTTGTTAGCCAGACCTGAACAAAAAGATAGTATTTATGAAATTTTTACTGCAGAAACGGTACCTACCGAAATATCTCCAATAACTTCTGCAGAAAATACAGAAGATTTGAATCAAGAAAATATATTTTAATGCTCTTAAGAAATTGCAGCCTTTGGCGCATAAATTATATATATAAAAACATAGTTAGATCAAAACAGGTTAATTGCTCAAGTATCCCATATCTTCTCCAAATTTAAGGGTAAATCCCTAATTAGACAATTTCCAAACTGTGTAAAACGACAATTTGTTAATCTCCTATCTACAAGGCAGCTAATCATGGTAAACCTTGCTCTGTAATAAGATTTGCTAATGATGGCAT
>CAIKKE010000085.1 GCA_903827925.1 uncultured Francisellaceae bacterium | reverse complement strand
GCTTGGGCTCCACTTTACGCTATTTTAAATTATATTATGACGATATCAGCGAGCTCTAAATCTATAGCTTTATTATCACTTTCAAATAATGCTGGGGTTACAATTGCAAGCTCGGTTGGATTGTCAGATCTTAATGCAGATTTATCTGCCATGGCTTCTTATTTGGGTTTAAGCATTCCATTTTTATCTTTAGCGGTAGTTAAAGGTTTATCCATGGTTAATGTGGGCTCGATTTTAACTGGGGTTAGTCAAAGTGCTGCAAGTCACGCAACACATGATGCCTTGACTGGTAATTATAGTTTTGGGAATATTACAACCGGTACGCAGCAAATTGCTAATACCAGCATGTTAAATCATAGTTATGCTGCAAGTTTAAGAACTGGTTCTTTTAATCAAGGCGATGGTCGTTATGATTTAATTACCAGTGCTGATGGTAGTCAAATATTAAACGTTGGGAGTTCTAATTTACCAATAGGATTAAATATTGCTGAAACTAAAAGTTCCCAATTATCTAAACAGGCAAGTCAAAGTTACCAAAAAGCCTTACAACAATCAGAATCTTATAGTAAAAGTATGGCAGATACTTTACGGCAAACTATAGATTTATCTGAGCATTTATCTAACTCTAATCAATCTGTTGATTCTTTTGGCGATAGTAAAACTATAGAACAAGCAACGTCTCTTAATAAATCAGTTCAAATTGTTAAAGATTTTGCTAAAGATCATAATATATCAGTTGAACAAGGATCTAACATTTTGGCAATGGCTGGCATTGAGAATAATAAAGGTGCATTAGGAGTTATTGCAAGTATAACTGGAAATATTAATAGTAGTGCTCAAAATCAAGAAATTTATCGCCATGCTGAAAAGATTGCTCAAAGTGAAGATTTTCAAAATTTATTAAAACAATCTTCCCAATTAGCACATAATAAAAATTTTACTGAACATAATGAACAAAATAAAAAATTAGCTAATAGTATAAATAAATCTTGGGATGAAGCTAATAATTTTAGGCAGGAACACCATAAAAGTTTTACTGAAGCTAAATCGTATCAACAACAGGCATCATTAGTTAAAAACGCAAGCGCTTCAATTAATGCTAATTATACTCAAGAATTTGTAGAATGGTTTGCTGAACAAAAATCTGATCATACTAATGGACGTCTAGGCAAGCAAGCAGTTGCGCATATTATCGCTCACAATCCTCAAATAGCATTACAATACGCTAAAGATTTTATGGCAACTAAAAATATTTCTTTAAATGAAGCATCTGATCTAAATAATTATTCCAAAGATCATTTATTTGCTTTATACAAGCAAGAAAAAGATCAAGAATTTATCAAAGTTAATAAGGAAAATACCTTAAACGAGATGAATATAATAAAACAAAAATTTATTGATAATGATTTTACAAAACCTGATGTTAGCATAAAAAATGATTTTACAAAAGACGCAACAAATCTTAAAAATCAATTAACTGCAACTGAACAAGATCTTATAAACCAATATAATACTCAAGAATTGCAACATCTGGTTCAGAGTAAAAAGAATTTAACTGGTCAAGCGATTAAAAATGCAGCAATTCAAGGAGCTAAATTGGTAATAGATCCGATAGTTACCAGCTATGATTTTTTATTTGGAGGGAAAAAACCAGATGAAAAATAATATGTCTCAAGAGTTTAAATGTCTTCTTGAATACCAAGAAGTACTGCCAATTGTAAATGGATCACTTTCTTGCATCGAATACCATAAAGGACTACCTATTTTGAGCCCAAATTTTAATGGAGGATTTCTGCGATGTTTATTAATTAATAAATTATTATTAACTTTTAACGGGTTTTTAAGTTTGAAATACTTTAACCATAAATTATCAAATAAAATTCCTACAAAAAATCCTACACTGAATACCGGAATTGTTGCTAAGATCCAATTTTCTTTAAAGAATATAAATGGTAGTAATATTAAACCACTTAAAAATCTAGTTAACCTCACTTTTGGTAAATTTTTAGCATATTTTAGTAATTCATCTACAGTTAGATCCCAGGATTTTGGGATTTCAGTTGATAGTTCAGTCCAAATTTTAACTTTAAAATGGAGCAAATTTAAATCAACAATAGCGGATATTGCTGGATATACTAGCATAAAAGTTATATACCAAGCATCTGGGTTAGAAGACCTAACTGCTGTGATGCTGGCAATAATTATAGTTACAAACAATTTAGGTAACATTGCAAATAGACCAGAGAATTTCATCACTATAGCTTTACTAAAAAACTTTTTAAACATTATAACTCCTTCTAATTTAATGTTATTAAATATATCACAAACTAATTTAACTTTAAAAATATTTAATTCTAAAGGATACGCTCATGTTTAAGAATTTAATTCGTGGCGGTCAAACTATGATGCATTCTTTTAGAATGTTAAATCAAGTACTTAAAAAAATAGTATTAATAAGCTGTTTATTTTATATAATAGTTGTAAGTTTTTATTTATATAATAAAACCATT
>CAIKKE010000084.1 GCA_903827925.1 uncultured Francisellaceae bacterium | reverse complement strand
TTACAATATTCTTAATAAAGTAAAAGAAGAAACAATAGATTTGGTAATTTTTAATTATGAATTATCAGCTTCTCAACAAAAAAATCTTGAAGAGTTTTTAAATTGTAAAGTATTAGATTGAACTGAATTAATTTTACATATTTTTGCTAAGCGTGCTAGAACTTTTGAGGGTAAGTTGCAAGTAGAATTAGCTACTTTACAACATTTATCTACAAGATTGGTTAGAGTGTGGACTCATTTGGAGCGTCAACGTGGTGGTGTTGGTTATACTAATTCTGGAAAGTCTACATTGTTTAATCGGTTAACAAATGCTAATGTTACTACTTTAAATATGCCAGTTGTTACTTTGGATCTTACGGTGCGTTCCATTTAATTGTGGCATTTAAAGCAACTTTGGAGGAAATAGTTTATTCTGATTTGTTGTTACATGTAATAGATTTTAGTGATAATGAATCTATAGAAAGAAGACAAACATGTATTGAAAGTTTTAGAACAAATAGGTGCATCTCAGGTACCTATTTTAGAGGTTTACAACAAAATTGATCAAAATTTGGATATGTTAAAAGACGGTTTTTCTAATTATTATGGAGTTAAAATTTCTGCATTATATGGTTTAGGTATAGATGAATTGATGAATGCTATAAGCGATGCTTTAGGTATAGAATCAATGAATTTTCAATTAAAGTTAATGCCAATTAATGCTAATATCAGGGTAGAGTTTAAAAAATTAGATGCAATTAAAAAGAGGAAATAGATCTGATAAGCGGTCAATTTAAGTTAGAAATTAATATTAAAAAACAAGCTTGGGAAATTTTATGTAATAAATACGTAGATTTACCTAAAATGGTTATAAAATAATTTAAATTTAAAATTTATGATTTTTGTATATATTTTGATAAAATAAATTTATTGTAATTTAAAGAAAATAGAGAGAAAAAGAAATGTATAATGACTTAAGTATGGCTTGGAATGAACCTAAATCTATTAATAATGATAATAATAAAGGTAAAGATAAAGATAATAAAAATAAAGATAATTTAAAAGATGATGATATGTATCAAGATCCATTCAAACGTAATGCTTACAAAAATAGTAATCAATCAAATAGTCCCCCAGATTTAGACCAAGTATTTAAAAATTTAAAAAAACAATTATTAGAATTTTTAGGTTTTACTAATAAAAAAGGTAACAAACCAAATAACAGTAATTTTAAAGATATTAATAACCCGTATAACAAGATCCAATTTAAGTGGGGTTTTATTATTGTATTATTAATTTATCTTTTTTCAGGATTTTATATTGTTCTTCCTGCCGAGCAAGCGGTTATTACTAGATTTGGTAAATTTCATCGGATTGTAGGACAAGGTCCTCATTGGTTACTTAGGTTTATTGAAGATAAAAATATTGTCAATGATCAGAAAGTTGATTCTAATAAACATAGCGCTCAAATGTTGACTAAAGATGAAAATATCGTGTGTATTGAAATAGAAGTACAATATAGAATTGTAAATGCAAAATATTTTTTATTTCAGGTAGTAGATCCGATTAATACTTTAAAGCAAGCAGTGGAAAGTGCTATGCGGCAAGTAGTTGGACATTCTAATTTAGATTTTATTATGACTGATGGTAGAAATAAAATTTCTACCGATATTCAGGATCAAGTAGCTACCATTTTAGAACAGTATAACACTGGAATAGAGGTGATTACAGTGGCTTTAAAAGAAGCTAAAGCTCCAGAAGCAGTTAAAGGTGCGTTTGATGATGTTATTAAAGCTCGTGAAGAGCAGGAACGTTTAAAGCATGCAGCTGAGGCATTTGCCAATAAGATTGTCCCAGAAGCTAAAGGTGATGCGGAAAGAATGTTAATAGAAGCTGAGGCTTATCAGCAAGAGGTAATTGCTAAATCCATCGGAGATACTTTAAGGTTTAATGCAATTTTAAATGAATATAATAAGGCTCCAGAAATTACGAAAAAAAGATTATATATAGAAGCTTTAGAAGAAGTATTATCTAATTCTAGTAAAATTTTAATTGATCTTAAAAATAATAATAATTTAGTTTATTTACCGCTAGAAAAATTCATGAACAATAAACTTGCAAATAATTCTGAAGGAGCTAATTAAATGATATTTAATAGTTTTAATAATTTTAAAATAAATAATTTAAATAATAATCAAATCATAGTTTATTTAATTTTTATCATAAGCTTGATATTTGTAAGTAGTTATACTGTGTATGAAACTAATAAGGGTATTGTATTAAGATTAGGTAAATTAAGATATAGCAATAACCGGCCATTAATTATTGAGCCTGGAATACATTTTAAACTACCTTTTATTGATGAAATACGTCAATTTGATACTCGATTAAATATGTTAGATATAAAATCTTCTAGAATAGTTACTAATGAAAAAAAGGATGTATTAGTAGATTTTTATGTAGAATGGAAAATTTCAAATTTAGAATTATTTTATACTCGAACTCAAGGAGATAATCTAAAAGCAGAAACTTTGTTAAGTCAAAAATGTGTAGATGGCTTAAGAGCAGAATTTGGTAAAAGTACTATTCAAGAATTAGTTTCTGGAGTCAGGTTAGAATTAATGGAAAAACTGCAAAAATCTACAGATGAGCATGCGACCAATTTAGGTGTTTCGGTAATTGATGTTAGAATTAAACGTATTGATTTACCTGATGAAGTTAGTGGTGCAGTTTATGAACGGATGATTTCAGAAAGAGTCAGGGTAGCTAGCGAATTAAAAGCTAAAGGAGAAGCAAATGCAATTGTGATCCGAGCTAATGCAGATAAAGCTCGTAGAATTTTATTGGCTAATGCTAAGCAGCGAGCACAAGATATTCGAGGGGAAGGAGATGCTGAAGCTAGTAAAATTTATGCGAAAATTTATCAACAGTCTCCACAATTCTTTGAATTTTATAAAAGTTTAGAGTCTTATAAAAAAATATTTAATAGTAAAAATGATATTTTAGTATTGAAACCAGAAAGTGATTTCTTTAAATATTTTAATAATATTAACGGTGTTAATCTTAATAAGAATCAATAATAAATATTCTTAATCAAAATTAGTGAAAAAATTTAATGTTAGATGATAATAATTTTAAAAAAATCAAAAGTATAGATCCTTTTGCAGCCAGAGAGGCAGAAAAATACGAAAATCCTATTCCAAGTAGAGAAATGATTTTAAGTCTTTTGACTAAACTTGAGGAACCGGTAAATTTTGGGATTTTACAAAAGCATTTAGCAATTTCTAATGAAAGAGATAAATTAGCGTTACGCAAACGATTACGAGCAATGATTAGGGATGGTCAATTAAGTAAAATTGCTAAATGCTATTGTTTACAGGATTTTAAAAAACAATATGATTTTAAAGTTGTTTTAGATGAAAATGTACAATCTTTACCATTAATTAAAATAGTAGGTAATTTATTTGAAGTTAATGGATTTAAATATGTTACTCCATTTTTAAATAAAAATCTTGTAAAAGATATTTTAATCCCCAAAGGGCATGAAAACGGTGCGCAATTAGGAGATTATGTAATATTAGAAGTTATGATACCTGCATTTGATTGGGCGGATCCGATAGGTAAAGTAGTAGAAATTTTAGGGAAATCTACTAATCGAGAAGTATTAATCAAAGCTGCAATTCATAGTTTAAATATTCCTAATGACTGGGGTATTGAAGTTAAACATCAAATTTCTACAATATCGAAGCAACTCGAGAAAGATTTAATTGCTGATCGTTTAGATCTTAGGGAGTTATCTTTTGTTACTATTGATGGAGAAGATGCTAAAGATTTTGATGATGCGGTATTTTGTCAATCATTATTAAAAAAATCTGGATGGAAATTATATGTGGCTATTGCTGATGTTAGTCATTATGTAATTGAAAATAGTCCTATAGATCAACAAGCTAATTTAAGAGGAAATTCTGTATATTTTCCTGGTAAAGTAATTCCAATGTTGCCGGAGATCTTAGCTAATGAATTGTGTTCATTAAAGCCAAATGTGGATAGATTAGTTATGGTATGTGAAATAGATTTTTGTAATAAAGGAAAATTAATACAGTATAAATTTCATGAGGCAATTATTTGTTCCAAAGCGAGATTAACTTATAATCAGGTTGCTGAATTTGTTCAACCAATTTCGCAAAAATCTCAATATTTATCACCTAAAATAGCGGATAATTTGACGGCTTTATATCAATTATTTATAAAATTAAATCAACAACGTCAACAAAGAGGGGCAATAGATTTTGAAACCACCGAAAGTAAAGTAATTTTTAATAAACAAGGTGAGCCTGTTGAAATTAAATCATTTAAACGTAACATTGCGCATAAAATTATTGAAGAATGCATGTTATCTGCGAATGTGGCTACAGCTGAATTTTTAGAGCGCCATAAATTATTAAGTATTTATAGAGTACATGAAGGTCCTAAAGAGGTTAAATTAACTGATTTAAAAGCATTTTTATCTGAAATAGGATTATCTTTAGAAAATAATGAGGATTTAACTCCTAAAGATTATTCTAAGTTATTACATAAAATTACCAATCGTCCTGACGCTGAGGTGATTCAAATGATTTTATTACGTTCTATGTGTCAAGCAGTATATTCTACCGATAATATAGGACATTTTGGGTTGGCATATCCGGCTTATACTCATTTCACTTCCCCTATTCGTAGATATACTGATTTATTGGTGCATCGAAATATTAAAGTGATTTTACACAATTCAGATAAAGGTTTATTCCAAGTTGAAAAATTACAATCGATAGCTAATCATTGTTCTTTTACAGAACGGCGTGCGGATGAGGCGACTAAAGAAGTTATTAAAGCTTGTAAATGTCAATATTTAACTAAATATGTTGGACATAATTTTGTTGGCATAATTTCTGGGGTTACTAAATTTGGCTTGTTTGTTGAAATAAAAGATTTTTATATAGATGGTTTATTGCATATAAATGCTTTAGGGAAAGATTATTTTATTCATGATCCGATTCAACATAAATTAATTGGAGAAAGAACCGGTAAAATTTATACTTTAGGTATGGAAATTAAAGTAATATTAAGTAAAGTTGATTTAAGTAAAAGGCGTTTAGATTTTGCTTTAAGTATAGACGATAAAGTTAAAAGCAAAAAATCTAAATCTAAATTTAGATTTAAATCTAAATCTAAACCTAAATCTGAATCTAAATCTGAATCTAAACCTAAATCTGAATCTAAATCTGAATCTGAATCTAAATCTGAATCTAAATCTAAATCTAAATCTAAATCTGAATCTAAATCTAAATCTAAATCTAAATTCAAAACTAAAATTAAAAAAATTATATGACTTTTAAAAATTTAAAATCACATCATTCTGCAAAGAAAATTGAATTAATTTATGGTATTAATCCTATTGAAGTATTAATTAATTATGATCCAAGTAGAATAATTACTATTTTTCAGGTTTCTAAAGAAGCCCAAAAGGTTAATCCTAAAATTCAATCTATTTGTGATTTGGCTCGTAAACTACAAATTTCTATACAAAATATTAATCTTAAAAACGTAGAAAAATGGTTTGTTGAACCAGTTAATCATCAAGGTATTATTGCTCAAATTACTCCAACTAAATTTTTAGTAGAAGAAGATTTGCTGGATTTAATTGAGGAGCAACAATTAAAAAAAAAGCCAGCTGTATTTTTAGTATTAGATAATATTCAAGATCCAAGGAATTTGGGGGCATGTATTAGAAATGCTGCCGCCTTTGGAGTAACTGGAGTTATTATTTCTAGAAATGCTACTTGTGATCTAACTCCTACGGTAAAAAAAGTAGCTAGCGGTGCATCTGAGATTGTGCCTATCGCCAAAGTAGGAAATTTAGCCAATTGCTTAAGTAAATTACAAAAATCTGGAATATGGGTGATTTCTTTAGCAGCATCGAATGTTAAAAATTTATCAGATCTAGATTTAAATATACCGATTGCTTTAGTGCTAGGTTCGGAGGATCAAGGAGTTAGAAGGATTATTCAAAAAAATAGTGATTTTTTAGCCAAGATCCCAATGATTAACAATAGTATAGATAGTTTAAATTTGTCCGTAGCTACCGGTATTTGTTTATACGAAGTTAATCGACAAAGAGGATTTAAAATCTAAATTATGGTGCGAAATGTCAGAATTAAAGCATAAAATTCTTCCTAAAAATTTTGATATTGTTATCATAGGAGCAGGAGGCGCTGGATTACGTGCTTCTTTAGAATTATCTTTAGCAGGTAAACATGTGGCGGTAGTATCTAAGGTATTTCCAACAAGATCGCATACTACTTCAGCTCAAGGTGGAATTTCTGCAGCAATTGGTAATATTCACGAAGATAATTGGCTCTGGCATATGTTTGATACCGTAAAAGGTTCTGATTATTTAGGGGATCAAGATTGTATAGAATTTATGTGTAAAAATGCTATTGACGCAGTTTATGAATTAGAACATATGGGGATGCCTTTCTCTAGGTTAGCCGATGGTAAAATTTATCAACGACCATTTGGAGGACAATCCAAAGACTTTGGTAAGGGTGGGCAAGCGAGTCGTACATTAGCTGCGGCTGATCGTACTGGGCATGCATTACTACATACTTTATATCAAAAAAACTTACAAGCAAAAACTGTATTTTTTAGTGAATGTTATGCTATTGATTTAGTGAAAAATACTAATGGAGAATTTGCTGGGGTGGTAATTTTAGATTTAGCTAAAGGAGAATTATTATTTTTACATGCTAAAGTAATTGTGTTAGCAACCGGAGGCGCAGGTCAAATTTATCAAGCTACAAGTAACGCTTTAATCAATACTGGCGATGGCATTGGGATGGCATTAAGAGCCGGACTTCCAGTACAAGATATGGAAATGTGGCAATTTCATCCTACAGGATTATATGATAAAGGGATTTTAATTTCTGAAGGCTCAAGAGGAGAAGGAGGTTATTTGTTAAATAAGCATGGTGAGCGTTTTATGGAACGTTATGCGCCAAAAGCTAAAGATTTAGCTTCTAGGGATGTAGTTACCAGAGCAATTGCCAAAGAAATTTTAGCCGGCAGAGGGTGTGGAGAGCATGGTAAATATATAGAATTAAAAATCGATCATTTAGGTTTAGATTTAATTAAACAGAGATTACCAGGAATTTTTGAATTAGCCGTTACTTTTGCAGGGGTTGATCCTAGCAAACAACCGATTCCGGTTATTCCAACTTGTCATTATATGATGGGAGGGATCCCTGCTAATCGTAAAGCGAATGTAGTTACTTTCAAGCAAGATCAACTAGTTTCTATGGATAATTTATATGCAATTGGAGAATGTTCTTGTATTTCGGTACATGGAGCCAATCGTTTAGGCGGAAATTCATTATTAGAATTAATTGTATTTGGTCGAGAAGCTGGTAAAGATATTATTAGTAAATTAAATAATGATTTGAGTTTTAATGCGGTTACTAAAGATTGCATAGAATTTGCAGCTAGCAGGTATTATGCTTTGTATGAGAAAAAGCCTACAGGTACTTCTTGTTGGGGGATCAAAAATCAATTAAAAACTATTATGCAAGAGAATTTTGGGGTATTTAGAAATGCTGTACAAATGCAATTAGGGATCGAAAAATTACATGCATTAGTTCTTCAAAATCAAGATCTTAAGTTAACAGATCATAGTAAGATTTTTAATTTTGAATTGGTGGAAGCCTTAGAATTAGATAATTTATTGCGAACTTCGATGGCAACTGCAATTTCAGCTTTAGCTCGAGAAGAGAGTAGAGGAGCGCATGTTAGAGATGATTTTCCGTTAAGAGATGATCAAAATTGGTTAAAACATACGTTAATATTTGCAGATCATCAGGTTAAGTTTAGAAAAGTTAATCTACAGCCAGATACCATAAATAGTTTTAATCCTCAAGATAGGGTGTATTAATATATGTTGAAATTTTCTATATATAGATACAA
Source organism: uncultured Francisellaceae bacterium (assembly GCA_903827925.1). GTDB lineage: Bacteria > Pseudomonadota > Gammaproteobacteria > UBA6186 > Azoamicaceae > UBA6186. Next base: position 2,618 of record CAIKKE010000084.1, on the reverse strand, counting down.
TTCGGAAGAACCAAATAATCAAGCATATATGCAAGATTATCAAATAGCTAAATCTAAAATCAATGGGAATATGTTGTTAGATGCATTAATTGCTATTCAAGAGAATATCGATCCTAGTTTAGCTTTTCGTAAATCTTGTAGAGAAGGTGTTTGTGGTTCAGATGGTATGAATGTTAATGGTAAAAATACTTTAGCTTGTATTGTACCAGTTACTGAATTAGAACAAAATGTTATTGTTATTAAGCCATTATCAGGTATGCCTATAATTAGAGATTTAATTGTAGATTTTAGTAATTTTTTAGAACAATATGAAAAAATCCAGCCATATTTACAAAATATAGAATCTACTCCTAAAAAAGAAAGATTACAATCGATTGAAGATAGAGCTAAATTAGATGGATTATATGAATGTGTGCTTTGTGCATGTTGTTCTACAGCTTGTCCAATTTATCTAAAAGATACGAATCAATTTATAGGTCCGGCTGCCATGCTACAATCAGCCAGGTTTATTTTAGATAGTAGGGATAGTCAATCATTGGAGCGGATCCAACAATTAGATGAAACCCAAAATTTATTCAAATGTAAGAATATTTTAACTTGTGTAGATGCTTGTCCAAAAGGGTTAGATCCTAATAAAGCTATTAATGCCATTCACAAGAAATTATTAGATGACTAGATTATTGTATTTAATTGCTGAAGATTCTTATTTCATATCACATCGTTTAGAATTAGCATTATATGCCAAGCAGCAAGGTTTTGAAGTTGCAATCGCTACTAGATGTGTTAAGCATCGTGATAAAATTCTACAGCAAGGTTTACAATTATTTGAGTTAAAATTTTTTAATCGATCTAATTATTTAAATATTTTTAAAGAAATTTTAGCTTTAAAAGAGTTATATCTGGTTTATAAAAAATTTAAACCAGATATTGTGCATCAAGTAGCATTAAAACCCATAGTATATGGAACTATTATTGCTAGAATTTTAAAAGTTCCTAAAATTATTAATGCGCTAGCCGGGTTGGGTTTTGTATTTACAGAATTTAAAAAAATAAATTCTTTTAAATTGAAAATTTTAATCAAACAAAAAATTCTAAAAATTATTATGAAAAATTTATTTAAAATAATTTTTCTTTGGCTTTATAGATCTAATGATGTTTTATTATTGCAAAATCAAGATGATTTAGCAAGTATAAAAGATATGTGTAAAGTTAATGATTTTAAGTTTAAAGTTTTCATTATTTATGGTAGTGGAATAAACATGCATAAATATCTAAAAGTAAAACCTTTAAATATTCTGGATTTTAAACAAGATATTAAAATTGTGATGTTGTCTAGATTGTTATGGACTAAAGGAGTATATGAGTTTGTAGCTGCAGCTTTGCAAATAAAACAAGATTTAATAAAATATAATCTAAAAAATAATTTAAAAATTAATCCAACATTTATTTTATATGGAGATATTGATAAGCAAAATCCAGCAACAATTAATTATCATGATTTAGGATTATGGCAAGCTAAAGGATTAATTGTTTGGCGAGATTTTTGTCAAGATGTGATTGTGGCTTATCAAGATGCACATATTGTAGTTTTACCTTCATATAGGGAAGGTTTACCTAAAAGCTTATTAGAAGCATTAGTTTGTGCAAGAGCGATTGTAACAACAGATGTTCCTGGATGTAGAGAGGTAGTAAAACATGGTATAAATGGTTATTTAGTTCCTAAACAAGATAGTTCCAAATTAGCTGATGTATTATTAAGTTTAATTCAAGCTCCAGAATTGATAATTAATATGGGAAATGCTGGGAGAGAAATTGCTGCCAAAGAATTCTCTAACGAAATAATTTTACCTAAAATATTTGATTTATATAAACAATATTAGCTAAATAATATTAAGGATTTAATATGCAAGATGATTTTTCAAAGTTATCTGAAGATTTATGTATAGTAGATGTAGATCAGCAGCTTATGCAAGTTAATTGTAAAAATGGATTTCATAAAGTGTTTTCAATTTCCACGGCGATAAATGGGATCAATAATAAAATTAATAGTAACGGTACTCCTATAGGTAAGCATAAAATTTGTGAAAAAATTGGAGATAATGCTTTACTTTATAGTATATTTAAAGCTAGAGAAAATACTGGAGAAATTTGTAGAGATTTAAATCAAAATTCAGATCAAGATTTAATTTTAACTAGGATTTTAAGGCTAATTGGGGATGAACCAGGAATTAATAAAGATCTAGATCCTTCTGGAATTTGTGTAGATTCATATAAACGTTATATTTATATTCATGGAACTAATCGAGAAGATTTGTTAGGAAAAATTGCATCTAAAGGTTGTATTCGAATGGGTAACCAAGATATTGTTGAATTATTTAATAATATTGAAATTGGGGCAGTAGTTTATATTGTAAAAAGTCAAAATAAATTGAGTATATAATATATAAATTTATATATTATAACAACTTAATAATACCTCAGGGCCGTTCAGCGAACAGTCAGCTAGATTATAAGTAATATTTTTGTTACTATCTTTTAATAAAAAATTATTAGGAGATGACAACATGTTAGCAAAGAGTAAGCAAGAATTTATTAATTTTTTTCAAGAAATAGATGAT
>CAIKKE010000083.1 GCA_903827925.1 uncultured Francisellaceae bacterium | reverse complement strand
TGCAAGCTGGTATATGTTGTAATGAAATTTCAAGAATTACTGGCCTTTCAAAAATTGATATTAAAAATTTAGATAGCAAACATGAATGCAATCATTAGTTTAATTATCAAAACTCATCCCACCACAAGATATTAAGAAAACGATTTCAAGAATGGTTTTTAAGAAAGCGCCAACCCAATAAATCCGTTAAAATTTAAGACAACCCATTTTGTTATCACAAACGGTAGTTTTTAATAAGTTGTCAGCTAATAAAAAAATGCTACCATCTTAGATTTAGGCGTCTATTAGATAAGCATTTTTTTATAGGAGCAACTCTATAAATTTTTTACAGAAGGCACTCCATAACGTGCTCTTGCTTCAGAATCTATACGTTGACGTTCTTCCATCATTTGTTGGATTTTTTCATTCATCTCCTCATGTGACATTGGCTTTTCGTTAAAACCTGCTAAAGTAGTATTACTTTGATTGCCATAACGTGCTCTTGCTTCAGAATCTATACGTTGACGTTCTTCTATCATTTGTTGGATTTTTTCATTCATCTCCTCATGTGATAGACATTTTTCTGTTGAATTTTTAAACATGTTTAACATTGTCATCCCCTTAATATTATTTATTTAGTATTTTAGTTTTTTCTATTATACTACTTTTATTATATTTTTTACTAGTAATGTAGATTAAATATAAAATCATTTAAGCTCTCCAAACTAACTTAGATAAGAATTGATTAAATTTAAGATATATCAATTCTTATAAATTATTTGAACTTGAGTTTATCATAAGATTTGTTTGTAGCTTTTAGGACATTATAAGCCTCATCAGCAGGTATTCTGTCAATAGCATTTAAACGTTCTTTTTCTTTTATTGTTTTGTATTGTTCATAAATGTCTATATTTATTTTATTACAATCACTATATATCAATTCTTCAGCTTTCTTTACGATATCTTTTTGGCATATTGAATCTGCATGAGCACTAAAAAATTTTTTCTTAAATTCCTCAATTTCTTTTTTATTTTTTTCTGACTCATCTTGTATTGGTCTAAAATACCAATAGGCAGTGCCAGCAGCTATACTTGTGGCAAATAAAGAAAAAACACCTCTAACTTTAGCAGCACTTATAGAGGCTTTAGCTGCTATGTGTGCTTTCCTTTCTTCAATAATATGCTTTGCTACCAACTTGGATTCTTCAGTTGTCATTTGATACAATTCGATTGGTATTTTAGGTATACCATTATTATTTTGCTTTATTTCGCTTCTATATTGCTCAAAATAACAGCTAATTCTTTCTATATTTATAATTTTATCTTTTTCTGATTTTTCTTTTTTAAGCTTTTCTTCTTCTGCAATAACTCCAACACTAACTATTTTATCTGCAATAATGCTGCTACTTTTATTAACAATTGCATCAAATATTTTTTTTTCATAATCTTTACTAAAAAGTATTCTAAGCATATCTATCAATCCCAAAATAAAATTATTTTACCATAAATAAATTTATTTTGTATTTATGTAAAATTTATTACGACCATAAAAACTAGTTGTGGAATTTATATTACTCAAAAACCAACGTTTTTAGGAATAGTAAAATAACAAAAGAACAAATATAAGTAGCTAATATTAAGTTGTCTATATAAAATATCTTTGTGTGTTTTGTGTTTAATTTTTAGAAGCTTAAAATTTTTTGATAACTTAAATAAATAATTATC
>CAIKKE010000082.1 GCA_903827925.1 uncultured Francisellaceae bacterium | reverse complement strand
ATTATATTGTTTATCTAAAATTGCTTGATGATCCATCTCTCTTTTAATTACCGCTTCATAAGATAGCAACTCTTCTTCCGACCAACTAAACTTATTTAACTCTTCATAAGCTCTTTGAATAATTAGATCTTGACCTATAATTTGGTGTAAATCTTTTTCACTAGTCTCTTCAGCATGTTTAAAAAAATAACTCCAACGGTCGATTATAGTGGTTAATTCGTCCTTGGTTTTTTTAAACTTAGATAACTCTAAAAATGTAAATGTAAAGTCTTTTAAATCATGTTCGTTAGTCGCCTTATCTAAAATTACATGATCGGATTTAAACTCTTTTTTCTCTGGAAACATTATAAAATTAGTAATTGCTAAAAATATAATTTCTTTCAGGGTATGATACTTGCCTGCTACTTTTAATTGAGAGGAGTAAGCTTTGGCAGCATAGTATTGTGCTCTTTTAATAAATCCATCGCCTTCGGCTACTTGCATCTCCACAATATATTGGTTACCAACTTCATCAGCACACATAATATCTACAATACTAGTTTTTTTAGCAGCAATTTCTGGATCTTGTACTGTTTTTAAAAAACTTACCTTGGTAATTGGTTTGCCCTCTTTAAACACCAACATATCATTTAAAAAATGAATTAAAATATCTTGGTTTTTTTCAGTACCAAAAATTTTTTTGAAGGCCACATCATTTTTTGGGTCAAGAAACTTGCTTAACATTTAAATCACCATTTAATTACTATATTTAGATATTATAATAATTTATCATATAAAAAAACTCGAGTTTTATAATTTATAATTTATTTCTACCATAAAAAACAATTAATTTATAAAATATATAATAACAAAATTTATATAAGATTTTTTATAATCATCTTAAAAAAGAAATTAACAAGTTTCTAACAATAAATTTGGATTATTTACTTTATTGTAACTTGATTATACACACATTTAATTTTTATCTAAAAACCATCTATACATAAATTAAAAGCAAATAAATTATAACATTCATATTATTATTTTTTCAACTAACATTGCCCAAATGTTAATACTTTTTTAAATTGTCCTCAAAAGAGTTTTTACTTTACTTTCGGTTCTTCCGCAAATTTTCCTGTTAATTACAGCATTTTTGAGACGCAAACATTTTGGGTATAATTATGCCACCAACAAATAAAATTTGCTTAAATACTGGAAAATTAGTTTTTTCTTTCTAGCCCCCTAATATCTTTATTTAAAAGTTAAAATAAATATTAGCTTGCATTAAATTACATAAAATTAAAATGTGGGTTTTAGCTGAACGCTTACATATCTTATGCAATTAAACTAAAAAAATCTTGTATAACTGGAATTAACAGGGAAAACTTAATGATGATTTATTAAAATTTCATCGAGCTCAGGTTTGCAAGGCTACAACTTTCCTGAAATATAGGGTATAAAGTAAGTTGTTATGGAATTTTCTTTGACCTTGATTATGGATTTTTCATTGTCTTTGACGTCATTAATTTATTACGCAAGTATTGTTTATTAAAGTATACCAGTAATAACATTGCATACATATGCCTGGTCTTTGACAGTAAGTGCAACCAATAGGACAACAAAAACAAGAATCTGAATAAGCTGGCGAGCAACCATCATAAAAGTAATATCCAGGTAAACATTTATAACAACCAAAGTCGCCACAAGTAGCGCCAGGAGAGCAACCTGGAAATTTAGTACATGTGTTCAATATGCAAGAACCACCTGATAAATAATATCCTGTATCGCATAAAGTACAAGAATCAGCACTTGAACACCTAGTACAGTTATTAGGGCATTTAATACAATCGTTATTTATTAAAGAATAACCAGTATTACACCCAGTAATCGTACCAGTAGTTGAACAACTAGCAACTCCTGTACCCAAATTACTGCAAGGAGTATTACATGTAGTTTGTGCATATGTAGAGTTGTAGTATCCACTTGAGCAGTTAACACAGGTTCCACCTAAAGTAGAATTATATGTTCCAGGCATACAAGGATTGCAGCTGCTGCTGCTTAACTCATATCCTGATATACAAGACGTAGCAGATCCTGTACTTGAGTTACAATTAGCTACCCCTATTTGTGATGAGCATGCTATACATATCATTTTGCTACTATCTATATAATATCCGGTATTACAAGAAGTACAAGAAGTAGTGCTTGTACAACTAGCGCAACTAGTAGGGCATACAGTTACACAAGAGTTGTTTATTAAATTATATCCTGTTATACATTGAGTGATAGCTCCAATTTTAGAACAGCTAGCAACTCCTGCCCCTAAATTACTACAAGGAATATTACATGAGCTTTGGGCTGGTTTGTCATTGTAATATCCGGTATAGCAATCGAAGCATTTCGATCCTCCTGTTGGCCGATATGTGCCGGACGGGCAAGAGTTGCATGCGCCCCCACTCAATAGGTATCCTGCTATGCAAGATGTAGCTAAGCCTGTAGAGTCACAAGTATCTACCCCTATAGTCGAGCTACATGCAATACAATTTGTTTTACTGCTATTCATATAGGAATAAGGTGATATACAATTAAACATACCATCAGTAGGGCAATTAGCTCCTATAGGACAGGTTATACAAGTATTAGTGGAAGATAAATAATAACCTGATCTACAAACTGAACATGCAGTTCCATTTGTACAATAAAAACAAGCATTAATGCATGGTTTACATGCACCACTTGATAAATAATAACCATAGTCACACAAGCTGCAAGAAGTATAACTTGAGCAACCTTTACACCCGGTAGGACATAATGTGCAAGAGTTATTTGCTAAATAATATCCTGTTAAGCAATTATCAATTTGACCAATTGAGCTACAAGATAATACACCTGTTCCTATATTACTGCATGGATAGCAAGTGGATTCTCCAGTTTTGGTGTTATAAGATCCATTTGGACAAGTGTAACAATAGTTGCTTCCTATGGAAGTATTATAAGTACCTATACGGCAAGCTGTACAACTGGCATTACTTGAATTATACGAGTAACCTGCTATACACGTAGTACAAAAAGTGCTGCTTGTACAAGCAGCACAACCAGTAGAACATGGAGCGCAAGAACTACCAGATAAATAATATCCGGTATTACATGATTTACAAACACTAGAACTTGAGCAACTATTGCAATCAGCAGGACATTTAACGCAAGCTCCATTTACCAAAGAATAACCAGAGCTACACCCAGTAATAACTCCGATCGTTGAACAGCTAGTAACTCCCGTTCCTAAATTACTACATGGAGTATTACAAGCAGTTTGACCTGAAGTACTTGTATAATACCCACTTGAACAACTAATGCATGCGCTAGTACCGACTGTAGGGCTATATGTACCTGGCAAACAAGGATTACAGCTATTTCCAACTAATTGATACCCTGCTTGGCAAGTGATTGGTATACCAGTATTGGCATCACAAGCAGCAACTCCAACCTGCGAAGTACATAAAGAGCAACTAGTGCTATTCACTGTTCGATAATACCCACTACTACAAGTAAACATACTATTATTAAGGCAACTCGCAACTCCAGTGGTTGGACAAGCTAAACAAGTATTGATAGAAGACAAATAATAACCTGAATTACACACTGCACAAGTATTAGAAACTGTGGTGCTGCAACTCTTGCAATTAGGTAAACTCGCTAGCGTACAACTCACATTTGGTGAACAACTACCGTCTGCACCTGTTTTAAGAAAACGAGAATCAGAACAAGTACAATATAAGCTAGGAAATTGATAAGAGCTAACTGGAGGTGACAATGAAGACAATTCACTACTCGCTAAAGCTCGCATACTACCCTGACCATTACTAGGTGCAGGACAAGTAATATACTTAGTTACATTTAAGCTACTAGAATCAAAAGTATTAATACCATTAACTATATTATTAATACTTGAGGTGATACTAAAAGTATAACCAATAGTATCTAGTTGAGGAGTTTTTTTAATCTCTATTTTATTAGGAGAATTTATTACAAAATTTCCTTGTACTCCAGGCGCTTTCACTAAACTGCTAATATTAGTATTTGGATCTGTAGAAAAAATCTGACTATTTATATTTAAAGAAGCAGGATCTATATTTTTTACAAATACTGCACTACCAGTTGATTTATCTACAAAACCCACATTAAGTTTATTAGCATTGAAATTAATTAAAGCACTATCAATACTTCTATCAATAATATAATCAGCAAGTTTAGATGTGTTTTTCAATTTCATTTGATTAATTGATGCAGAAGAACCTTGTTGTTGCTTTAAAGAAATATGGATTAAAGTCATTGCTGTACCAAAAAAAATTGAAATAAAAAATAAGCTAAAAAATAACAATGCTTCCCCTTTATTATTAGCATTGGTAGTAATAGCATTATTAATAAAATTCATTTTCATAATATTTAATTATATAATAATATATCAATATTGCTGATTTTTTGGTTCACAAGAATAACTGAATTTTATAGATTTTTTGGTTCATGATAATAACTGAATTTATATTTAAATCTATTAATTATATTTATTTAAATGAATAGCATGACACATGGCTATAGCTAGTGCATCTGCAGCATCTTGTTGAGGAGGTTGATTTAAATAAAGTAAATTTTGTACAAAAGTTTGTATTTGTTGTTTACTGGAATTACCATTACCAACTATAGTTTGTTTTATGGTACGTACCGAATACTCATATATTGGCAAACCTGTACTAGCTGCAGCTACCATTGCTGCCCCTCTAGCTTGCCCTAATTTTAATGCACTGGCAACATTCTTATGTACAAAAACTTTTTCAATACTAACTTGTTCTGGACGATATTGATTGATTATTTGTAATAAATCATCGTAAATTTGTTTTAATTTATAACCCAAATTGTCACCAACTATTTTAATATGTCCACTAGTTACATAGGTTTGTTGATGTTTGATTAATTTTATGATCCCATATCCAGTTTTTTTAGAACCAGGATCTATACCTAAGATTAACATGATGTATAATTTTATATAATATTGATATTGTTATAATTTTTAATTTAAATTAACTTTCATTTATCTCTAAATCAGATAAATCTACATTACAATGAACTACTTGAACATCATCTAAATCTTCTAAATTTTCTAAAAAAGTATTAATTTTCATTGCTGCTTCTCTATTGTCTGGTTTTATATAATTATTAGCCGCCATAACTATTTCAGCGTTTTCAATTCTACTTCCAAGAGCAGGTACTGATTTTTCTAAAAGATATTTTAAATCCATTAAATTTTTAGGATCAGTAACAATTAAAACTCCACCTGCTTGTTGATCAAAATCTAAAGCACCACCATTAATAGCTATTTCCATAATATTATTTAACTGCAATTCAGTTAAATTTAAATCTTCTGGTAAAAAAATTTGTCCTTGCTTAGTAAATAAATAGCTAACTGAACCATCTACCCCTAAATTTCCCCTATGCTTGCTAAATAAATGCCTAACATTAGATACAGTTCTAGTATGATTATCAGTTAAACAATCTACCATTACCGCAATACCATACGGACCATAACCTTCGTAGCCAACCTCAATTAAGCTTTTTTCTTCATTACCTAAAGCACGTTTAATCGCCCGTTCAATAGCATCTTTAGTTAAATTAGCAGTTAATGCTTTATCTATAGCTCCCCTTAACCTTGGATTTAAGTTAGGATCTGCTCCTTGTTGCTTAGTTGCTATAGTAATTTCTCGAATAAGTTTAGTAAATAATTTTCCTCGCTTTTGGTCTTGAGCAGCTTTTCTAAACTTAGTGTTAGCCCATTTACTGTGTCCAGCCATAAATTTTATTCAACCACCTTAAACTTTATTTATTTATTTATTGGTTTTATCTATTATTTTTTTAATTCTAGCCACATACGTTGCTTTTCTCGTTCAATGGATTCTTTACTACGATATATATTAGGATCTTTACTGCCACTATTTTTGATCAAATTTCTCATATGTTCGTAACAAAAAGAATTTCCTTGCTGCCAACCTATAAGATAATCCTTATTTATTTTAGCATGCTCTTCATTCTTTAAATAAATTGAAGAGCTATCTCCGGCATGATGTTGTCCAGTTTGACAGCCGTCCATATAACCATCTGTAAAACTAGTCGAATGTCCACGCATCAACAAAGTTTCTCTATCAGCTAATATATATACTTTTTGCTGATTTTGTAATACATTTAGATTGGAATGTTGAGGAGAATTTGCTGCAATATTGCTACATTTAACACAAAGTAATTGACATAATATTATAAAAAAACATTTTATATTTTTAATTAAAATTTTTGATAATAATTTTTTAATATACATAAATTAATATTATTATATTTCATTGTTTATAACAAGAAATTATTCTGTAGAAAAAATTATTTTCATATAGACTATATTATTAAATTAAGTCCACACAAACACTTAGTTAGTTTGGTTTGTAGATTACAAAAAGTTGATACTAGTTATAAAAAACAATAAAATGTTACCAACTAATTAACTAGAGATTTTCTATTGTGTTAAAAATTATATTAGATTTATTTATAATCTTAATTTTATTTCGATTTATATTATATTTTGTAACCAAGATAATTGGATGGGTCGGCAAACATCAATCCAATGATCAAATTAATCATAATAATTATTATAATAAAAAATATAATAAAAATTCTGTTAAAGATTTGATTAAATGTCATTCTTGTGGAGTATATATTGCAATTGAAGAATCGATTAAATATAACGGTAAAAATTTTTGTTGTAAAGAACATGTTAGCTAAATTATGCCACTATCTAAAGGTTATTTATTACTTCAATTATTAATTAGCATTAGTTTAATTACTATATTAATTTTTATTAATAATAACTATATTGATAATAATTTTGCTTATAAACTTCAAGAGAATCAACAATTATTTGGTTTAAAAAAATTACAACAATTATTTGAATTAGCTCAATCTGAGTCTATAAATTTAGGGACAAAAGTTTATCTATGTCCAACTATTGATCAAAAAACATGTATTAACCATTGGAATGCAGGAATTATGCTATTTATTACCTCAGAACAAGAAATAGATAATTTAAATATCAAAGTATTACACTATCAAAATTATTCAATGTTTACTGATCCTTTATTAAGAATGAAATTTTTTGGAGGAAATCAATCAACCCAAAAATTAACTTTTTTACCTAATGGAATGCTAATTAACAATGGTAATTTTTGTGTTTATAATAAATTACATAAATTTCATAAATCTCATTGCTTATATTTTAATCAAGCAGGAAAAGTATATATAAAATCTCAAAATTCTAAATCTTAAATTTTTGCATTCGAATTTACTTAAAATTTTAGCAATTTGTCCAGAGATCCCTAATTTTTGTTCCATACATTTATTATGGTAACATTTTTAAAATAGTAAACTCAAATAGGTTTTTTTGGTAAATAATAATAGAGAAATAAAAGTAGTGTATTAATCTGAATTCATTCAGTTTCTTTAGGTCGCTCAATAATCATTACAGAAAATACAATATATTCTCCTTTTCTAAATATTTCAAAAGGATAACCTTTATTGGGTAATAAATTTGACACTAAAACTGCTGAATTAATATTATTAGCTTCTTGACCATTAATTTTTACAATAACATCGCCTGGCAATAATCCAGCTTTTTGTGCAGGACTATTTCGAAATACTGCTCTAACGTAAACTCCATGCTTTTCTTTATAATTTAAATATTTTTTTAATTCATCAGTCATATCAGCTAAATAAGCACCTAACCAACCACGAATTATATGCCCATTATCTATTAACTGTTGCATAATAGTTTTTGCTAAATCAATAGGGATCGCCAACCCAATACCGGTACTACTAGAATCATATTTATTAGTAGTAATAATCGCCATATTGATGCCAATTAATTGTCCTAATGAATCTATTAAAGCTCCTCCTGAATTTCCTGGACCAATCGAAGCATCTGTTTGAATTAAATTATCTAGCATTGGACTAAATCCTTCTAATTTACCATTAACTAGTCTTTGTTGAACTGAACCTGTTGCACTCACTATTCCTAAAGTTACTGTTCTTGCCAAACCTAGTGGATTACCGATTGCCAATACTATATCACCTACTTTAAGGTTTTCTGATGATCCTAATTGGATCTCTGGCAAATCTTTTAAATTGTTAACTTTTAATACCGCAAGATCAGTTGTAGGATCCGATCCTATAACTGTGGCTTCTGAAGTTCTTCCATCTGGTAACTTAACAAATATAGATTTAGTATCTTTAATAACATGATTATTAGTTAAAACATAACCCTTCTTATTAACAATTACTCCTGAACCTAAACCTTGCTGTAATTGCTTGGGTAAATTATTTTTACTTTGTTTTTCATCTCCATAAGGATCATTAAAAAAAAATTTAAACAAATGATCCTGTAATAGAGGATGTAATTCATTTGGCATTTCTTTAGTCGTTTGAATACTAACTACTGCAGGTTCAGCTTTAGCAACTGCATCTGCAAAAGATGCCCTATTATTATTGTAAGGCATATTTTGATTTTTATTATTTGAGCTTGATAATGAATTTTTAGATGTTATACTGCTATCTGAATTGTTAGTTTGATTATTATCCTGCGTGAGTATTGGGTTTTTGTCTTTATTATCATCCTTACCAAAAATCTTAAAGCCAAAAGCAGATCCTTGACTAAGGATTAAAATAATACTTAATACAAATATTAATTTTTTCATAATTTCGCCTGTTTTTAATAAATAATAATAGATATAATAAATTAAATTATAATAAAGATATTTATTAGCTTAATTATTAATTATGATAGATTTTTTGAATTTTTTAAAGTCAATTTGAAATTATATTTTAAGAACAAATTATGAAACGTATAAATAAGCAGTTAATTGTGCACACTTATGAATTACCATTATACTGTAATGGTAAAACAGTGTCTGATAATTACAAAGATATTGGTACCCATCCAAAAGTATATTTACCTATACAAGAACAAACAATAATAGTATGCCCATATTGTGGAATAGAATATATTTTATTTAAAGAACAACCAATATGAATATAATAAAAAACAAGCTGTTAATCATTGCCCCTTCCTGGATAGGCGATATGGTTATGGCACAATCTTTATTTAAGCATCTTAAGATGATTGATCAAGATTTAGAGATCCACGTTATCGCTCCTGAGTGGACATATCCTCTATTAGAACGAATGCCAGAAGTAACTAGCGCTATGCAAATTACTTTTAAACATGGAGAACTATCCTTATTAGAACGTTACAAAATAGCTAAGTCTTTGGTTAACATAGGTTACTCCAAAGCTATAATTTTACCTAATTCTTGGAAATCTGCTTTAATTCCATGGATTGCCAAGATCCCTAAACGCACCGGGTGGTTAGGAGAACAACGGTTTTTGTTACTTAATGATTTTAGATTTTTAAATAAAACTCGCTATACTACCATGGTAGAAAGATATATAGCTCTTGCTTACCCTAAAGATTATATCTTACCATCCAAGTTCTTATATCCTAAATTATTGATTAATTCTAAGAATTTAGAATTAATCAAATTGAAATTTTCTTTAAATAAAGATAATTATAAGGCACCTATTTTAGCATTATGTATAGGGGCAGCCTTCGGAGATGCTAAATGTTGGCCAATAGAATCTTTTATCGCTTTAGCTTATATGGCAGCCAAACATAATAATTTTAATGTTTGGATATTCGGATCGATAAATAATCTACAAATTAACAATAATAATCATCTAGATAATATTATTAATTTCTCTGGAAAAACAAGTTTATTAGAAGCTATAGATTTATTATCTTTAACTGATATAGTTGTATGTAATGATTCAGGATTAATGCATATAGCAGCTAGTTTAAATAAAAAAATTATCGCTATTTATGGAGCTACTAGTGAAAAATTTACTCCTCCATTAACTACTAATTATACCATTATCAATAAAAAATTAGCATGCAGCCCTTGTTTTGCAAGAACTTGCCCATTACAACACCATAATTGTATGCAACAAATAACTGTTGAAGAAGTATTTAACCAAGTACAATTAATCTATCAAAATTAAGTTTTTAATTAGGTTTTTTTATTATGAAAATTTTAGTAATTAAAATGTCATCTATTGGAGATTTAATCCATACTTTTCCTGCAATTGTTGATGCCAAGTTACATATTAAAGATTTAACCATAGATTGGATGGTAGATGAGGATTTTTTAGAAATTATTAGTATTTATAAAAATTTTAATAATCTGCAAGCTATAGATCAAATCATCTCTATACCACTTAGGAAAATAAAACGTAATATTTTAAAAGAATTAATTAAATTTAATTTGAAAAATTTTTTAAATCACTTAAGAACTGTAGAATATGATCTGATTATAGATCCACAAGGATTGCTAAAAAGTGCTCTATTAGCTAAATTGGCTAAAACCAAAAATATAGTTGGGTTTGACATTAATTCTTGTAGAGAAAAATTTGCAAGTTTTTTATATCAAAATAAAATTACAGTGAATAAAGATTTACATGCTATTTTTAGAACAAAAAAATTATTTGCTAATAGTTTAAATTATCCATACCAAGAAGATATAAGCAAAATTAATTATGGATTAGATTTAAAATCTTTTAAAAATTTAACTAAATTTATACCAGAAACATTATTTAATCATAAAAAATATATAGTTTTATTGCATGGCACAAGTTGGGAATCTAAACATTGGAGTATCGACTATTGGAATCAATTAAGCAAATTAATTATTGCAGATAATATATCTATTGTAATATTCGCAAACGATATTAAACAGCAACAATTTGCTGAACAATTATTAACTTTTTTAAATAATACTTTAGATAATAATGAAAGCAATAATTATAAAAATAAAATAATTATATTATCTAAATTAAATTTTTCAAATATTATAGTAATTCTTGCTAATGCTTTAGGAGTGGTTGCAGTAGATACAGGCTTTGCCCATTTAGCAGCAAGTATTGGGGTACCAATTGTAGGTATTTATGGTCCAACTTCAATAAATAGATCAGGAGTATTAGGAAATAAAAGTTTAAATTTGCAATCTAATTATCCTTGTTCCCCTTGCTATTCTAGAATTTGCTTAAAATACTATAATGGACAATCTCAAGTAAAACAACCTTGTTTTTTAGAATTAACTCCAAATATAGTATTCGAACAATTAAAAAGATTAATAACCAAAAATCAGATCTACATAACAACCTCCGTTATATGAAAAACAATAATTTATAATTAATTTTTCTGTTAATTTCTTTGGTTTTTGCCTCCCATTTGAGTGCAATGGTTAATTAAGCTTATCAGAGCCCTTTTGTCATCCTAGGTTTTCATTTTGTGCTTTTAATGCTCTAGTAATTCTTGGGGCGCCATAACGCGATTTATTTGCTTCAAAATTAATTTTATATCTTGATCTAATTTTTGGTTTACAATATTTCTCTTACTTGGTTTTTTATTCATCCAAATACAACAACCACTTCGACTAACATTTGAATATATTTTAACCTCAGTTCGACGAAATTAAAAAGCTAATAGTTTTTCTCGTGTTCAATAATAAAACATAAGAAAAAACTTAATAGGTCCTTAATGCTTTCTAGGCTTTTTAATTTTCGTCGAACTGAGATTTTTATTAACATTTTTTTTGATGTTTTTAGTCATCCATATAACCACCATTTGTTCATATATTCTAACAAATCTGTGTCCATTAATTTAGTGGAAGACTAATATTGCAAATGAAAAAACATTAGTAATATACTAGAGAAATAGACAGATAAATCAGTGGTAAGTTTAAAATTATGTGTATAGTTTATATATAGCTTATTTTTAGACGATTTGCATTTTACATGGTTTAAGTTATAGGTAGTTTTTAGGTTAAAGATTTAGATTTAAATAGGGTTTTTTAATTAATGAATAATTCATCTACATCTGTACAGCATGAACGATCTGGTTCAGATGCAGCACTAGTGACTGTTGTTTCTGAAAAATTTAGTTCTCGATTTGAATTTGGTAAAAATTGGGCTAATTTTTTAAGTACTTTTTCTATAGATAAGCTAGAGGAAGCAAAATCTAGTTTACGTAAAGCATTAAATTGTGAGAATTTAACCGGATTAAAGTTTTTAGATATTGGTTCTGGTAGTGGTTTATTTAGTTTTGCTGCTTATCAATTAGGGGCTAAAGTATATTCTTTTGATTATGATCAAGATTCTGTAGTTTGTACATTAGAGCTTAAAAATAAATATGCGCCAAATAGCGACAATTGGTTGATAGAACATGGATCAATTTTAGATCTAGAATTTATAAAAAAATATGGTAAGTTAGATATAGTTTATTCTTGGGGAGTTTTACATCACACAGGTAACATGTATTTAGCTTTTGAAAATATCTCCAAATTATTAAACCCTAACGGTAAATTATTTATAAGCATTTATAATGATCAAGGTAATACATCTAAACATTGGTCTTGGATCAAAAAAACCTATAATCAGTCTAATTATTTGATAAAGTGGATTTTAATAATTTATACTTTATTTAAATGTTGGGGAATAATGATCTTTATAAGAGATTTAATTAAAACTGGAAATTTTTTAACTAGCTGGAATAATTACGCTAAAAAACGCGGTATGTCTGCTTGGCATGATTTAATTGATTGGGTAGGTGGTTATCCATTTGAAGTTGCTAAACCAGAAGAAGTATTTGATTTTTTTAAAATTAGAGGATTTAGTTTACAATATTTAAAAACTTCTGGAGGAGGTTTGGGTTGTAACGAGTTTATATTTTATAAAGCTCTTTAACACAAAGTATAATTATTAATTATGTATATAACTTTAGTAATTTCTTCTATTAGTCAACATGGTGGGGGGGCTGAGCGTTGTGCCATTAACCTTGCTAATCAATTAGTTGTTAGGGGCTATAAAGTTTCTATGGTAACTTTTGATGATTTTACCGCTAAGCCATTTTACGAGTTATCTTCAAAAGTGAACTTAATCTGTTTAAATCAATTATCTAAATTATCTACAGATCAACATAAATTTTGTATAAATAAAACAATTGGTATAAATAAAATAATAAGATTGTTTAATATTATTAAAAGAATTTTGGCTTTAAGATCTATATTTTATAAACTAAAATCAAATGTAATTATTTCTTTTGTGGAAATAACTAATATCGCCACGATAATTGCAGCTATCAGATTGAATATTCCAGTGATTGTCTCTGAACGGACTCATCCAGGGTATTATAAAATTCCTGTAATTTATAATAAACTTAGAGATCTTTTTTATCCTAAGGCTAAATTGGTGGTCACCCAAACTAAATCAGCAGCTACTTATTTTTCTAAGATAAATAGTCATAAATTATTAGTGATCCCTAATGCAGTATGTAAGCCAATTAAAATGAAATCTGATTTATCACCTAAAGCGGTTAATCTAATATCAGTAGGAAGACTATGTAAATTTAAAGGTTTTGAGACTTTAATTAAAGCTTTTTTAAAAATTATAAAAAACTTTCCAGATAATTTAGATCTAAAATTAAATATTTATGGGGAAGGTACTGATCGTAATCAATTTGAAGATTTAATAAGATCTTATAATTTGGAATCAAGAATATTCTTGCCTGGTTCTTGCAGTCAAATTTATGAAGAATTATTAAAAGCAGATCTGTTTGTGTTTCCATCTCACTACGAAGGATTTCCTAATGCACTAGCTGAGGCTATGGCAGTTGGACTGCCAGTTATTGCATCTAATTGTTCTGGAAATATCGAGCTTATTCAAGATAGAGTTAATGGTAGATTATTTCCAATAGGAGATGTGGATGCATTAGCATTATTAATTACAGAGTTAATTAATGATTATCAACAGCGAACAAGATTGTCATTGGAAGCAAATAAAATTGTAGAGCAATTTGGTGAAGAGCAGATTTATGCTAAATGGGAAGATGCTATTAATAGTTTAAAATGATGTTACCATATAGTTTCATGTTAACCTGTTTGAATTATAAACTATATCTTCGTCTTAAAGATGGTGATAATTTTTTGATTTTATTAACCAAGATAAGATCTAAAATATCTCCTGAATTTTTTACATCCGTTTGTTCACTTTCTTTAAGTTTTTGTATGATTTTTTCTAATGTTCCATTTTGGATTTGATCTTCAACAAATTTTTTAACACTAATTCCTCCTAAAGAATTATCTGTTTTTTGTCTTAGCTCTATATCTTCGTATCTGCCTTTAAGTTGAATGACACTTTGTGTATATGTGATTCCCTCAAATTCATATTCAATTTTTCCATTATAAATTAAATTTATAGCTTGAATAATATCACTTAAAATCAAAAAATCGTTTTCATTGTCAAAATGATAGCCAGTTACACCAACATAAGCATCCTTAAGCTTTGCAAAAATAGTTTCAGTTATTTGCATGCCGTTTATTAATACTGTGGATTGCTCTAAATTGATGTTATTTTTATTAATATTATT
>CAIKKE010000081.1 GCA_903827925.1 uncultured Francisellaceae bacterium | reverse complement strand
AATATATTAAGTATCGAATATTATAATGAATAAAGATGAATAAAGCTAAAAAAAAACATAACCACAATAATATTATTGCAAATAATAAAAAAGCTTTTCATGATTATACTTTTGAAAAACAATTAGAAGCAGGAATTGTACTTGAAGGCTGGGAAGTTAAAAGCATCAGATCTAACAAATTACAATTATCTGATAGTTACGTAATAATAAAAAATAATGAAATATGGTTAATTGGCAGCTTGATAAGCCCAGTGCTCTCTATTTGCACTCACATTAAGGTTAACCCAACCAGAACACGTAAATTATTATTGCATCAAAAAGAAATTAAAAACTTAATTGGATTAATTAAACAAAAGGGTTATTCTTTAATTCCACAATCCATGTATTGGCGTAAAAATAAAATAAAATTACAAATAGGGTTAGCTAAAGGTAAAAAATTATATGATAAACGATCTGCAGATAAACAAAAATCCTGGGATCTGCAAAAACAAAGGTTATTAAAAAATTATGCCCATTAATAAATCTATTAATACTATTAGTAAAATTACTAATAAAGAATTAAACATTATAGAACTTCCTAGTTTTGATTGGAATTTAAACTTAAAATTAGCCTTAGGCAAAATAAATTTAGCTAAAAATTTATATGAAATGATGATAAATAATTTACCTAAAGAACAAGCATTAATTAATTTAGCATTTAATCAACAAAAATTAGATGATCTAAGAGAATATATCCATAAATTACATGGAGGATGTTGTTATACTGGATTTATTAAACTAAAATATATTGCTAAGAAATTAGAACAAGAAATTGCTGTTAAACATCATAATAAAATCAATAAAAATAAAATTAAACAATATATAGATTTAATTAATCAAGAAATAAATTTTTTAATTACTCAACAGTTTGAGATACAAAATTTACAATAACACTTTTATCATTTTGAATTTCTTCACTATCATAATCATTCATTTGAGTATAATTTTTATTTTGCTGATTATTTAAAACACAAAAATGCCACTAAGTTAAAAATTAACTTAGTGGCATCTTGTTATGCATTAATGAAAAATTATATTAGATATAATTTACAATATTTAAACATCAAAATTAGAATGTATAAACACCATATAATCCAATATTTTTAACATTTTTTAAACTACCTACTTTATTTTTATCAACATTTTGATAAGAAAATACAGCTCTTAAAGCAAGATTAGTTACAACATTATATTGCGCACCAATTTTTGCTCTCCAACTAGTTTTTTTAGCTGTTATACCATCATCGGCTTTACCAGATAATCTACCAACGCCCAATCCACCTAATAAGTCAAATTGATCAGCAACCGGCATAAAACCTACTAGATCTAAATATATATTTCTAACTTTTAGGCTTTTTTTGATATTAGCATCTGCTTTGTTGCTAAATGTAACTTTTTTGTTGAAACTATATCCAGCTTCTAATCCAAAGTTTTCATGAAATTTTATTCCAAGAACTGGAGCTGTAAAACCAATACCTTTTGACTTAACATTAACTAAATTAGTTAGAACAGAATCAAAACTATACATATTATAATCAACACCTGCACCTGCATAGAATTTTAGATCACCTAAACCACCTGCATTAGCAGCAGTTAAAGAACCAACAATTCCTGCCGCAATTATTGACTTTGTTAATAAACTTTTTTTCATAATAAAATTCTCCAAATAATTATCTAGATTCGACTTCTAAATATAACGAATAAAATAAAACATTTCAAATTTTATTTTAGACATATATCAAAAGTGTGTTAATAATGACACAACATAAAACTACACCTAAGATTGTTGTAACACTACCATATTATAGATTAAAACATAAATTATACTAAAAAACTAGTATTAAAATACATGGCTGTCCCGCCATTAGTTATCTACAATGAAACTTAATGCTTTACCTGTTTCATTTACAGACCAAGATGAAGCTTTTCTTACTGTCTTTATAGCCATTTGATCTCCAGTTATTTTCTTATAAACCTCAGTTCGAGGAAAATGAAAAAGCCTAGAAAATCATTGAGGACCTATTAACCTCAGCTCAACGAAATTAAAAAGACTAGAAAATCATTAAGGACCTATTAAGGTTTTTCTTATGTTTGATTGTTAAACACGAGAAAAACTATTAACTTTTTAATTTCATCGAACTGAGGTTTATACCCAAAACGTTTGCATCGCAAAAATGCTGTAATTAACAGAAAAATTTGCGACAGAACCAAACTATTTACCAATTAAAATGCTGCAAAAACAAACTACTTATCATAACTTTAAACTTACTACTTAGCCTATCCATCAAGCTAGGTTGAAAAGTAAAATCTCGAATTTCAGCAGCTTTGATCACATTACTAGCAATATATTGAACATCACCAAAACCATCAATTAATCCTAATTCTTTAGCAGCTTGACCGATCCAAAATTTACCTGAAAATAAATCTTCTTTATTAGGGTTGCTAGCAATTTGTGGACGTTTATCCATAACATTTTTAATAAATATTTTATGAGTTAAGCCTAATTGTTGATTAATAAACTCTTCATGTTCTGGATTTTTAGGAGAAAACGGATCTAACATTGCTTTATTTTTACCAGCTGTATAAATACGCCTCTCAATACCTAACTTATTTAATGCATCCACAAAACCAAACCCATTCATAATTACCCCAATAGAGCCTACTAAGCTAGTTTCATCAGCATAAATTTGATTAGCAGCGCTAGCTACTAAATATGCCCCTGAAGCACCTAAATCCTCAATTGCTGCATAAACTTTAATATGTGGATATTTAGCTTGTAAGTTAACAATATTATTGTAAATTTGTCTAGATTGTACTGGACTTCCACCAGGACTATTAATTTTTAATACCACTCCTTTAGTTTGTTTATGCTGAAAAGCATTTTTTAAACTTTTATTAACGTCATCAGCATTTGCTGGACGATCTTTACTGATCTCTCCAATGATCTCCACAACCGCAGTATGTTCTTTATTAGGATCTTGAGAAAATTGGATCTCTCCCCAAAAACTCCAGAGCATCATAATAATTACATAACCAATAAAGCATAATTTAAAAAAGATCCCCCACCTTCTAGTGCTACGCTGTTCTTTTATGGCGCTAAATAATAACTCATTGATAGTATCTCTTTCCCAATTTGGATCATTATTATTAGTAAAATCTTGTTCAACGTTAGCCACTGATACTCTCCAATTTTAATAAAAAATTCTTTAAACTTTCATCATACTCTGCTTGTGCAAAAATAACTTCATTAGTATTAGGACAAACAAATTCTAAACTTTTAGCATGTAAAAACATTCTTTTTAGCCCTAAACCTTGAATAATTGTATTATAACCTCGATTACCGTATTTAACATCATTAATTATCGGAAAACCCTCGTTAGCTAAATGTACCCTAATTTGATGAGTTTTTCCAGTTAATGGCTTAGCTTGTATTAAGCTAAGATTAAGATCAGTTATTTTGAAATTTTTCTCAGGAATACAAATAGTTTTAGCATAATGACCTTCATCAGTTACTCTAACTATATGTTCTTTAGAACTAGTAATAAACTTTTTCAAAGATAACTCAATAACTTTTTTGTTGATTAAATTACCGCTTACTAATGCTGAATAAATTTTAGTAATTTTACGTTCTTTTAGTAATTCATGTAATTTTTTTAAATAAGATCTTTTCTTAGCTAACATAATACACCCTGAAGTATCTTTATCTAAACGATGTACTAATTCTAAAAAATGCTCTTCTGGCTTTAAATTTTTAATTAACTCTAATAACCCTATGTTAATTTTGCTACCACCGTGTACTGCTAAACCCGCTGGTTTATTAA
Source organism: uncultured Francisellaceae bacterium (assembly GCA_903827925.1). Lineage (GTDB taxonomy): Bacteria > Pseudomonadota > Gammaproteobacteria > UBA6186 > Azoamicaceae > UBA6186. The sequence continues at coordinate 3,305 of CAIKKE010000081.1, read as the reverse complement.
TAATTAATAAATTTTGATTTTCAAATATAATTGCTTTTTTAAGTTTAGCTTTCCAATCAACTAATTTTTTTAAAAAAACTTTTTTATTAGGATTATGATCTTTATTGCTATCTTTATGATAATCATGATTATTATGATTATCCTGATGATCCCTAAATAATCGTTTTACTGGAGGAATACGCAATATATCATTTAATTTAACCCTATAATTATGCTTGGCACGAGATTTATTAACTCTTACTTGTCCTGTTCGGAGTAATTCATAAACTAAAGCACGAGCAATTTGTTTATCAAAATATTTAAATAAAAAATTATCTAACCTTTGATCTTGATTTTCTTCATTAATCGTTAAATAGCTGACTTTTTCAAAATCTACTAATGGAATTTTATTATTTCGCAAATTTGATATAACCTTAGAGTCTATTACAGAGTCTATAAATATTAGATTTATTATTTAGATATATTATTTGAGTATTAACAATAAATAAACATATATTTATTATATAACATAAATAACTTAAATTAACAAAATCATAAATTAATGCAATTAATAAAAAATTATCATTTTAAAAAATATACTCTAAGTTCAGAAATTTTAATCATTATTTTAAGTGTATATTTTTCTATAGGCTTCAATCATAATTTTTGGCAAAATTTAATTACCATTCAAAATCAATTATTAACCAACAAATTTATTTTTTTATCTAGCATGCTCTTAATTGTAATTTTATTACAATTAACCATCTTAACTTTAACAAGTTTAATCGCATGGGGAAAAAATATTACTAAATATATTATGGTTTTATTAATTACTTTAACTGTAGTTGGTGATTATTTTGCTAAATATTATGGGGTATATTTTAATCGAGAAATGATCGCTAATATTTTGCACACTAATTTTTCAGAAGCTATTGAATTGTTTAATTTTTCTTTGATTTTATATTATTTAAAATTTGGATTTTTCCCAAGTATATTAATCTTTTTTTGCTTAGAGATCGAAAAAAAATCTTTGATTAAACATTTAACCAAAAAAATCTTATTATCTGGGATTTATATCTCGATGGCATTATTAGTAATTTCCAGTCAATTTAAAGCTTTTTGTACAATCATTAAAAATTATAAAGAAATCAAATATCAATTATTACCTTCTAGTTTATTAATTTCGTCTGCTAGACTACTAACTGCAAAGCATAAAACAATTAAACAACCATTAATAAGTATCGATCCAAACGCCAGCAAACTAATCAGCTCAAATTCTAAAACTCCCACCACTGTAGTGTTAATTGTAGGAGAAACGGTTAGAGCTAACAATTGGGGTTTGTCTGGATATTCCAGACAAACCACGCCTGAACTTGCAAAATTACCAATAATTAATTTCCCTTATGCTACATCCTGTGGGACAAATACTGACATATCCTTACCTTGTATGTTTTCTTCATATGGAAGAGTTAATTATAATGAAGAAAAAATTAGATCTACTGAATCTGTTTTGCATTTATTTAATAAAATGAATATTGATGTTATCTGGATCGACAATCAATCTGGATGTAAAGGAGTTTGCGATGGATTGAAATATATCGAAGCTAAGTCCTTAGATACTGCAACCACCTATTGCCAAAAATTTGGAAATTGTTTAGATGAAATATTAATAACTGGCTTACAACAACACCTTATAACCAACTCATCTACTCAAGATCAAATTATAATATTGCATCAACTAGGTAATCATGGACCTGGATATTTTGCTAGATATCCTAAAGAATTTAATAAATTCACTCCAACTTGTAATTCTTATGATCTAACTAAATGTAGTAATTCTGAAATCATCAATGCTTATGACAACGCTATCTTATATACTGATTGGTTTTTGGCTAAAATTATTAAGCAATTAGACACCATTAATACTATTAATCATAGAAAATTCTTGTTAATTTATGTGTCTGATCATGGAGAATCGCTTGGCGAAAATAATCTTTATTTGCATGGAATGCCATATCCAATTGCTCCCATAGAACAAAAAAGGGTTCCAATGATTCTTTGGTATTCTAAAAATTTTCCTGTAAATCGACAACGTTTACTCAATAAAGCTAAATATCCTGCTCATCATGATAATCTTTATCATACTTTAATTAAAATTTTTTCAATTCAATCTTATACTTATAATAAAGAATTAGATCTTTTAAATGATTAGTTTTTTAAACAAGGATATTATAATGGTAAATTTTTTAAAAAATTTTCTAAAAAAAAGAATTATTAATACTATTAAATACTCGTTATCTGGGTTAAAAGCTACTTGGAAATTAGAACAAGCATTTAAAATGGAAATTATTGCCAGCCTGTTTGGAATTTACATAACTTTTTTTTCAGCTACTACTAAAATAGAAAAAATTCTTTTAATTAACAGCTTATTATTAATTTTAATTATAGAATTAATAAATACTGGACTTGAAAAAACTATAGATAAAATTTCTAAAGAAATACATCCAATATCTAAAATTGTAAAAGATATTGGGAGTGCTGCAGTATTTGTATCTTTAATCAATGCAATTATTATATGGTCAATAATTTTTTTAAAATAAAATTGCTTAAATACTGAAAAATTAGTTTTTTGATGTTGACCTTTTTTTAACATGGGAATATGCACGAAATAACTTCCGCATTTTGAAATAAATTCAAATAACTTTTTGCGCTATTTTTATTCAACTACTTGTTAAATTGATAACAAATGCGGAAGTTATTTCGTGCACATTCCATGTTATGTAATTCTACTAAAATAATATCTTAAAAAAAATGTTTACCCTTAAAACTTATGCTCATAAAAACTTCTTTAACTAAAATTGAAGAACGAAAGTAATGTTAAAAACTAAAAATTCATCATTGCAAGCATTATTGTTGCGACAGAACTATTAAAAGCTCCTAAGATCCAGTCGATTTTAACTAAATCTCTTGGACCTTTGCAAGAGATTATATCGAATCTATAATTAATTGGTAATTCATAAAAATATTGGTTTAAATAATAATGAGCAGTTTTTATTAGTTTTTTTTGTTTTATTTTATTAACTGATTCTACTGGTTCTCCAAAAAACACAGATCTTCTGTATCTAACCTCTACAAATATAATTTGATTTTCAGCTAAATCGTTACAAATTAAATCTATTTCTCCAAATTTACATCTAAAATTTTTAGTTAATATCTTTAAATTATGTTTAATCAAATATAAAGCTGCTAACTCTTCTATTTGTTTGCCAATAGATTGTTTATTAATATATATATTCATATGCAAATATATATTAATATTTTAATTT
>CAIKKE010000080.1 GCA_903827925.1 uncultured Francisellaceae bacterium | reverse complement strand
GTATCCCCTCAATAATCCCACATTTTATTAATAATCAAGAGCTATCTAATACCGCTTTAGCAAGTGCAATTTGTTGATCAGCAAATTCTTGTAATTTTTCACGTTCAATAGTATGAGGCAATAAATTGTCTGCTTTTATTTTTCCAGTTCTTAGTTCGTGAATTTTGCTTAATAAATAATGAATGTAAACCCTTGGATTTAATCCATTAATCATTGCGGATAACACTAAACTATACCATAATGCATGGATTTTACCGCTATCCTCATGCCCCATAAATAGCCAATTACGTTTTCCTAGTGCTGTTGGGCGTATTTGATTTTCTACTAAATTAGTATCTATTTCAGCAGAACCGTGCCGTACATAAGCAATCAAATACGGCCATTGGTTTAATGTATATTTAATCGCCAATCCTAATTTACTTTTAGGTGGCGTTTTAATTAATTGTTGTTTTAACCATGGATAGATACTTTTTAAAATAGGCCATGCTTGTTTTTGTCTTAATCTTTTCCTAGTACGAAAATTTACTCCTAATTCTCTCAATTTTGTTTCTAAATTATATAGAGGTTTTAATTTTTCAATCATTTGAGCGGCAATACCATCAGGATTATTGGTTAATTTAAAAACTTCAACAAATTTCCTTCTAGCATGACTTAAACAACCAATTCCTACTATACCATCACGCTTCCTTAACTTTTGATAACCATTATATCCATCTGTTTGTAATATTCCTTTAAAATTCTCTAATCTGCTTTCAGCTACTGTTCCACTACGGGTTAAGCTTAATTCAAATATCACTAATCCTTTACAAACATTTGGTGCAAAATAGATCCATAAATAACCAGTTTTTTCTGGCTTTAAGATCTTTACTGGACTTTCATCTACCTGTAAATAATTTGCTGATAATAAAACTTTCCATGCTGCTTCTAATACTGGCAATAAACCACTTCCAGATTGGATTACTAATTGCCCTAAAGTATTTTCAGGAATAAGCGCATTATAGCTAGCTAAAATTTTTGATTGACGATATAAAGGTAAATGATATTGATATTTATTAATAACGATCTCGGTTAATAAGCTGCCTCCTGCTAAAGATTTAGGTATTGGTGATTTTTCTTTGGGTGCCATTTTTATAGTATCACAGGAACGACAAGCATATTTGTATTTTATATGTTCAGCAACATATAAGCGTAATGGTAATACTTCTAATTGTTCAGAAACATCTTGTCCAACTGCAGTTAGCAGACAATTACAAATTTTACAATTTTGTTCTGATTCAGGTAATTTATGGTAAAATGTGTGTCGAGGTAATTTACTAGTATCTAATAACCGACCATTCATTTTAATGCGTTTCTTCCTAACATATCCGCTTACATTTTGTAATGGTTGATTATCAGGATCCACTATTGGTTCACCAACATGTGATTCGCTTTTTTTACCAAATTTTCTTTGCTGCATCAAAAGAAGCTGTTCTTTTAAACGATTTACTTCTTCCTCCAAAATTTGGATTTTTTTTAATGCTTCTTCATAATCCTCGAATGATACAGAATAAGCAATTTTAGATTGCTTCAAATTACTTTGATTAATTTCGTGATTTAACATTTAATTAAAATCAACTAAATTTAGTATAAGATAATTCACGCCAATTACGCATTTTTTGCCAATCTAATCCTGCTAATAGCCAACCTAATTCATCTAGATCCATTTCACTTACCCCCTGTTGTTTATTAAAATTAAAATAAAATTTACCTTGGGCCAGTTGCTTATAAACTAAAATAAAGCCATTTTTATGATACGATAAACATTTAATTTTGTCTTTATTTTTATTGTAAAATAAAAAAATAGATCCTTGAGGGTTTTGTTTTAAATCTTCGGATATAAAGCTCGTTAAGCCAGTAATCGATTTTCTAAAATCAATCGGTTTTTGATAAATCCAAATTTTTTTACCATATAAGTTTAACTGCATAATCTAGCACCATAAAAAGTAATAATAAAATAATTAATATTTGAGTTACCACATTTAAATTAATTTGTTTTGGTAAATAATCGTTTTCTAGTGTTTTTTCTTTGGTTACCACTGGCATCCAATAATTTTTATTTTTTACAGTTTGTCCGGAAGAAAATTTTTTTCGCCAATTACTAAAAGCTGAATGTACCAAATCTTTTTCTTTACAAAATTTAGTCATTGTTAATCCAGATTTTTTCCATTGAGTATAAAGTTTTTGTTTATCTTCCAGGCTAAATCTACGTTTAGGTCTTCTTTTAATAATTTTTGATTTTTGGATCTCGATATTATTAATCATTGCTTGTTCTCCTAATATTTATATAATTAAGAAAACAATACTAATATAGATTTTCAGATCCTAGGTGGGATTATTGAGGGGATACAAATTAACAATATGGTGGATAGTGGTATTTTTAGTGAAGCAGAAGAAAATTCAGCAAAAAAGCAAATCAAAAAAGAAACCATTAAGATAGCAAAAATTCCATTTCCTTTGGTTTTACCTAATGATTGGAATCATTCAATAGTTCAAAGAATTCCAGAAACCACTCTAAGGATTTGGGTGGCGCCATATGTAAGTTCTCAAGACGGATATATAGAAGCTCAATATGTACATAAAGTATTAGAAAAAGGCGCTTGGGTGGAACAAAGAAGGTGAGCATGTTAAAGAAAATATTACATAATAGTGCTAAAATGTTTACAAGACATTCATTAAAAAATTT
>CAIKKE010000079.1 GCA_903827925.1 uncultured Francisellaceae bacterium | reverse complement strand
TAAGTTAAACATATGATTGTTATTTATTAAAATAATTTACTATAAACTTTTAGATCTATTTTAATGTGATAATGTTAGATTGTTGCTAGGTTTCATGATTTGAGGGTGATTAAAGTCATATAATCATGGTAGTTTTATCTAAAAATAAACAACAACCATAAAATTTTTAATTAAAGGAAAAATTAATGTGTAACCCTAAAACTATAAAACCAAATTCAGCAATACAAAATTATATGATTATGGCTGATTATATAAGGACTAATGAACGATTAAGTAATTTTAAAATTAAGAAAAAGAATTTATTTTTGCAAATATTTTTTATAAATAAACATAACATTAAAAATTTAACTAAAAGGTAAATTATTTATTATGAATACAATTTTACCAAGAATCATTAGGCTAAGAGATGCACCTGATTATTTAGGTATGGATCGAAATCGTTTTAATGCTGAAGTAAGACCACAATTGATTGAAATTCCTATTGGAACTCAAGGAGTAGCATTCGATAGACTTGATTTGGACGCCTGGGTAGAGCATTATAAGAGTTGTAGCGGGCGTCCTGCGGTACTTAAGAGGAGTAAAGCACTATGGGACGCAAAATATCGCCAGGACTTATTAAAAGAGGTAAGCTCTGGCACGTTGAAAAAAGAATACTCGGACACCGACTTCGAGAAAGCACTGGCACTGATTCACTCAGCGAAGCAGAGCGATACCTCAACAGGCGGATCGAGGAAGTAAGAGATGCTGCGATTTATGGAGTTAGACCTAAACGCAGCTTTAAACAAGCAGCAACTAAATTTTTGATGGAAAATCAACATAAGAGAAGTATTAAATCTGACGCAGGAAGACTTAAGTTGTTAGTTGAATACATTGGAAATTTAAATTTAGATGCTATTCATATGGGAGCAATGCAATTGTTTATAGATGATCGCCGTAAATCTGGGATAAAAACTAGGACTATTAATCACGGATTAAAAATTGTACGTCGAATTCTGAACCTTGCAGTTAGCGAATGGGTAGATGAGCATGGATTAACTTGGTTATCTACTGCCCCAAAAATCAAGCTATTACCTGAGCATGATTTACGTAAGCCATATCCTATAAACTGGGAGGAACAAGATAAACTTTTTAATGAGTTACCTAAACATTTAAAACAAATGGCGTTGTTTGCTGTTAATACTGGATGTCGTGACCAAGAAGTTTGTCAATTACAATGGGACTGGGAAATTAAAATTCCAGAATTACCAAATCTCATGGTATTTATTGTTCCAGGATCCTTAGTTAAAAATGGAGATGATCGGTTAATAGTTTGTAATGATACAGCTCATAGTGTTATTGAAGCAGAAAGAGGTAAGCATTTAACTCATGTATTTACTTATCATGATCGTCCAATAACAAGAATGAACAATCACGCTTGGCGAAATGCAAGATCAAAAGTTAAATTAAGTCATGTTCGAGTTCATGATTTAAAGCACACTTTTGGTCGTAGATTACGCGCAGTAGGGGTAAGTTTTGAAGATCGACAAGATTTATTAGGACATCGATCAGGAAGGATCACTACTCATTATTCATCAGCTGAATTGCAAAATCTTTATTTGGCTTCAAACAAGGTATGCGAACAACAACAAAGTGGGATTACATTAACTTTAATTTGTAATTCTAATATTAATAGTCAGATAGTAAAACAAAAAAAGCTAGGAGTTATCTTATGATAGATTTTACAGAAAAAGTTATTAAACTTAATGCCCGCAAAATGCCCACACCAGGCTTTTTTGTGATTTCAACAAAATGCTCTAAATTTATAATTTCATTGATTTTTCCAGGGATTTTAGAATGGCCAGAGGGGGAATCGAACCCTCGACACAAGGATTTTCAGTCCTTTGCTCTACCAACTGAGCTATCTGGCCTACAATATTTTTGTTAATCGGATAATATTAAACCTTATAGTTAGGAGAAAAGTCAATTTAAATCTTCGCCTCCACCATTTTTTTTCATTTTGTAACTTTTTATAATTAGGAGGCGAATTATTTTAATTTATAATAATTAATTATTATAAAACTATATTGCCATATCTTTTAAGCTTTTAAGAGCAATGATTTTTACTTTTCTAGACGCTGGCTTTGCTTGGAATACTGCAGGTTGGCCAGTGAAAGGATTAATACCTTTACGAGCTTTTTTAGCTGGAATTTTTCTTACCACAATTTTAAAAGCACCAGGTAATACAAATTTTTCTGGACCGCCTTTTTTAAGGTGTAACCCCATAATTTTAGAAAATTCATCTAAAACCAATCCTATTTGTTTTTTACTAAGCTCTGCTCTTTCAGATAAAGTTGCAATTAATTGTGATTTGTTAAAAGCACTCGTTATTTTTTCTAAAGGAGATAGTTTTTTAGCGGGTGTAGAAAAATTAACTACATTTTTTACGCTTTTAATAATATTATTAAAAGTACTAGAAGAAGTTTTTTTAGATTTTCCTTTAGCCCCTTTAATTGAGGTTTTAATTTTACTTTTAGAGATAGGTTTAGTCCTTTTATTAGCTGGCGCCATACGAAATTCTCCTTAAATTCCTAAAGTTTAAAATAATAATCATCCAATATAGCATAGCTAATATTTTTTGACTACATTTTTAAAATCCTTAAGTAATAAATAAATTAAATATGAAATCATATATATTCTAAAGCAAATAAATCTGTTATTTTTTCTCTAGATCTAACGATCTTATATTTATCACCTTCTACCATGATTTCAGCTGACCTGGGACGTGTGTTATAATTACTACTCATACTAAAAGCATACGCTCCTGCTGTAGCAATCATTAATAAATCATCTGTTTCCAAGGATAAATCTCGATCTTTGCCTAAAAAATCCCCACTTTCACAAACAGGACCAACAATATCAAAACGCCTAATAGGAACATCAGAATTTTTACACTTAATTGGAACAATCTCATGCCAAGCACCATATAATGCCGGCCTAAATAAGTCATTCATCCCTGCATCCACAATTGCAAAATGTTTACCATTATCAGCTGACTTAATATATTGAATGGTTGTTAGTAATACCCCAGCATTAGCAACCATTGATCTTCCTGGTTCAATATAAATTTTTAAATTAGTTGAAGATAATTTATTTAATAATAAATCTACGTATTCTGCAATATTAGGTACCGTTTCATTTTGATAACATACGCCAAGTCCACCTCCAACATTAATATACTCTAAAATAATTGATTCTCGCTTTAAATCATTAATTAATTTTAATATTTTATCTATTGCCATAGAAAATGGATTTAAATTTAAAATTTGCGAACCAATATGAAATGCTATCCCTTTAATTCTAATTCCTGGAAGTTCTCTTGCAATCTTATATAAATTTATCGCCAATTTAATGCTAACCCCAAATTTATTCTCTTTGATCCCAGTTGAAATATATGGATGAGTATCAACATTTACATCTGGATTAATTCTAAATGCAATATTAGCTTTAGTAGCTAATTGTAAAGCTATCTCGTTTAATTTAAACAATTCTGCTTCTGATTCAAGATTAATACAATTAATTCCTAATTTTACTGCAAATTTAAGCTCTTCTACGCTTTTACCTACCCCGGAAAATACTATATTTTCTGGTAAACAATTAACTGCTAACAAACGCTCTAATTCACCTATAGATACTATATCAAATCCAGAATTTAATTGATTAAAGACATTTAACACAGATAAATTACTATTGGCTTTAACAGCATAATTAATCCTATGAGGATAACCTTTAAATGCTTGAGTAAAATTTAACCAATTATCTAATAAAGCTTGTTTAACATATACATAACAAGGAGTACCAACTTCTTTAGCAATACGAGATAAGGGTACTTGCTCGGCAAACCATTCTTGATTATTGTGGTTAAAATAATTTTGCATATAATTAATTCTAATAATTTATCATTAATCAATTCACCAATTAATCGGCTCTAATCCAGAATCAATTCACCAATTAATCGGCTCTAATTCAGAACTCGCCAATTAATCGGCTCTAATCCAGCTTGTTGTAATAATTGATTTGCAGTAGAAAAATGCTTACACCCAAAAAATCCTCGCATTGCAGAAAATGGTGATGGATGCGCTGCTTTAAGAACTACATGCTTATTAAGATCAATAATCTTACCCTTATTACAAGCATAATTTCCCCATAACATAAATATAATTCTTTTAGGTTGATCATTAAGTAATTCAACAACTCGATCAGTAAATATTTCCCAGCCTTTATTACTATGAGAACCTGGGATCCCTGCTTGCACAGTTAAAACACTATTTAATAATAACACTCCTTGTTTAGCCCAATTACTTAAACACCCATGTTTAGCTATTTGGATCCCTAAGTCTTGGCGTAATTCTTTATAAATATTAATTAAAGACCTAGGCAAAGCCACTTGTGGTAATACAGAAAAACACAATCCATGCGCTTGATTAACTCCATGATATGGATCTTGACCTATAATAACTATTCTAACTTTATCTATTGGAGTTAAGCTAAATGCATTAAAAATTTCTGAACCTTTAGGATAAATAATCTTATTAGCGCGTTTTTCCTGGATTAAAAAAGCTTTTAATTTTTGCATATATGGTTTAGCAAATTCTTCAATAAGTAGCTTTTTCCAACTTGATTCTAATGATATGTTATCCATATGCAAAATATTAAAGAATTGTTAGATCTATGTCAAAAAATTGCAGGTATTACTATCTACGAACTGGCTAACAGGTTAAATATTGCGTGTCCAGCCTCTTTAAAAAACAATAAAGGCTGGATTGGACAATTATTAGAACTATATTTAGGGGCTAAAAGTTATAATCTACCTATACCAGATTTTCCTGAATTAGGAGTAGAACTAAAAACAATTCCGGTAAACATGCGGACTTTAACTCCAACAGAATCAACTTATATCTGCACTGCTCCTTTAAATAATCTAACTATTGATTGGGAAAAATCGATAGTTTATAAAAAATTAGCTAAGATCCTTTGGATCCCAATTGAATCTTCTCCTAAATTAAGTTTATACAATCGCAGAATTGGTAAATCATTTTTATGGCAACCAAACGAACAACAAGCTATTATTTTAAAAAATGATTGGTATGAATTAACTGAAATGTTAGGATTAGGAAAACTGCAATTGCTATCGGCCAAGTATGGTCGTTATTTACAAGTTCGCCCTAAAGCTGCTAATTGTAAAACCACGTTAATCAGTTACAAAACTATAGATGGAGGATATATTAAAACTGTGGCTAGAGGATTTTATTTAAGAGCAAGTTTTACTAAACAAATCTTAGCTGAACACTTTATTAATACTTGTTATTAATACTTAAATAAAAAACACTTTATTGACATTATTAATATGATAAATTGCAATGATTAATATGGAAAATTTTTACTTAATTAGTGCAGTGATTTTTAGTTCATTATTAGCTTGGGGGATCGGCGCAAATGATGTTTCTAATGCCATGGGGACTGCAGTAGGTTCTAAATCTATATCAATAAAACAAGCTATATTAATCGCTGCAATTTTTGAATTTTTAGGTGCTTTATTAGCAGGTAGTGAAGTTACTAATACTATTAGAGAAAAAATTATTATATTAGACATAGATAATCTAAATATAGTTAATGTAGCGCATCAACATATATTAGCTATGGGTATGTTATCTGCTTTAATTTCTGCAGCCATTTGGTTAATAGTAGCTAGCTATTTTGGATGGCCAATCTCAACTACTCATACTGTAGTAGGCGCTATAATTGGAATTGGAGCATCACAATTGGGGATGTCTCACATTAATTTAAGCTATATAGCTTATATAATATTCGGTTGGATTATTTCTCCACTGCTAGGTGGTATTGTAGCTTGGCTGATTTTCTTTTCAATTCAAACATTTATTTTTAGTAAAAATAAACCTTTAATTGCAGCTAAAAAATCTATTATATTTTATGTATTTATTACTATATGGGTAATTGCAATTTTAACTGGCAGTAAATTATACCATTTAGGGATCCATTTATCTTGTGGGGAAAATATTTTTTATTCGGCGATTTTTAGCTTATTAATTGCATTAATTTGTCATTTATATATTCAAAGATTAGATTTTGATCCTAAAGCAGATTTATTATTTCATTTCACTAATGTAGAAAAGATTTTTTCGATATTAACTGTTTTCACTGCATGTGCTATGGCATTTGCTCACGGCTCTAACGATGTTGCGAATTCTATTGGGCCTGCGGCCACTGTGGTTAGTATTTTCGATAAATCAGGATCATCTACCACTATTCCAATTTGGTTGATGTTATTAGGAGCTAGCGGCATTGTAATTGGGTTGGCAACTTATGGGTATAAAGTTATTGCTACCATAGGTAATAATATTACTGAATTAACCCCAAGTAGAGCATTTGCAGTATCTTTAGCAACTTCCGCAATTGTATTATTAGCATCTAGTACTGGGTTGCCTATTTCTACTACCCATACATTAGTTGGTGGGATTTTGGGAATTGGGTTAGCACGAGGGATCCATGCTCTTAATTTAAATGTAATTAAAAATATATTTGTTTCTTGGGTAATGACAGTGCCTATAGGAGCTTTTTTAGCAATTATATCTTATTATGTTATATTAAATATTACTAAGCTATTAGGGGTCGAAATTAATAATTAATCTTAAAAATTATGAATTATGAATTATTATAGTTTTTAATTAATTTAATATTTATGAAAATTTATACAAGAAATATTAAGTATGCAAGAAAAATTAGAAGAAAATTTAGAATTAAAAATTAAAACATTTTTATCTTCCAAAGCGTTCGCGGTGGTTGGTGCTTCTAATAATCATGATAAATATGGGAATAAAGTAGTAAGATGTTATTTACTGCATAAAAAAATAGTTTATCCGATAAATCCTAAAGAAACCCAAATAGAAGGGCACGCCTGTTTACCTAATATAGAAAAATTACCTCATACAGTAAATAGTATCTCTGTAGTTACTCCTCCGGCTATTACTTTAGAAATCGTTAAAACTGCAATCCAAAAAGGCATTTCAAATATTTGGTTACAACCAGGATCTGAAGATATTGATGCTATAAAGATCTGTAATGCTAACAATATTAATCTTATTTATGGGGGACCATGTATTTTAGTTACTTTAGGGTCCCTATGTTTCAGAAGATAGAATAGTTATAACCTCAGTTCAACGGAAATTAAAAATCCTAGAAAATCATTAAGGACCTATTAAGTTTTTTCTTATGTTTGATTGTTTAACACGAGAAAAACTATTAGCTTTTTAATTTTGTCGAACTAAGGTTTATAAATCTTTAGTTAACTTAGACCTACAAATAAAGTTTATAAATTATCTCTATAATCTTTATCGAAAACAAAATCAATTTTATAAACTAAAAGCTAAAATGCTATTTATATACTAAATTTATATAAATAAAGAACAAATTAAACTATTTAAAATATAATGCTATGTCAAAAGATAATTTAGGATTAAACATTCCAATTCAAGATACAGATAAAACAAATAAAGATAGTTTATTAGCAAAAATAAATACTCTACTTGCAGAATTAAAAATTGCAGATGCTATTGAATCAACCAATCAAATTATTAAACAATTAGATTCAATTAATGTTTTAAATATTGAACCTGAAGATAGATTGGAAATTTTAGAATTATTTCAACCAAATATTAGATATATAAACGAAAATTTAAAAAAAAGATATATCAACCAATTACAACCATTATCTGAACAAAAACTTTCTTATATAGAATTATCTATAAATCTCCAAAATTCCATATTAAATGGTTATAAAATTATTATTGAAAACATTAATTCCACTAACAATAACTCTTTTAAAAAAAATATATTACCTAATTCGATCTATAGAGCATTTAAACATTTTAACATGTTGTTAGACATTTATTATCAAACTTATACGCAACAAGCAGAAAACATTTGGAAAGAAATGCATATAATTTATAAATATGCTGATGAATGTAAAATATCTGATCATAAAATCAATTTAGAACAAAATGAAAAAGAAATACCTATAGAAACCATTACCCCATATAAACAAGCACTATTTGTTGCAATTACCAGTCCTTATGAATGGCGCCAAACAGAACAAACCATTATTTATAATTATGGAGAATTATGGAATGAGTATATTACAATTAGGGAAATAAAAACTGGCGACGTGGATGACAAATCTGGAATGTTTTTTATCCCTTTAAATGAAGATCGCCCGCCTTATTCTTTCAATTTAAATCCTAATATATCTACTGCCAATGGAGCTACTATAGATGTTTCCAAATTAATTAATTATCTCCAAAAAGAAGCAAAAAATTTAATTGATGACAAACAAAAACAAACAAATTTAGCTGTATATAGCTTGGAAAAGCTGATCAAACATCTTGCAGAAAAAACAAAACGCAAACAACAAAGGTTTTATATTTTAGGTAATGTATTTATAACTTTTGGTTTTCCAGCAACCCATTATTATATTAACAAAAAAAGAAATTTCACCCAAGAATCTATAGGCGCCAACCAAAATTCTAATAATATTCAAGAATTAGAATTGGGATCGTCAATTTTAGAAGAATCAACAGACAATAATGAAGGTTTTCAAATAGATAAAGCTTTGTATGGATGTAAATTAATCAATATTCACGCTGAAGGCGCTGGGATCATGTTTCAAGAAGATAAATTTCCTCCTATTCAACCTATAGAAATAATTGCAATGGCTGTAGTTATTGATGATAAATCTGATTTAGACGAAACTCATTGGAATATTGGCACTATTCGGTGGATTAAACATGATAGAGAAAAAAAATTAATGGCAGGAATTGAAATATTTGCACCATTTGCGATAGCAGCTGCTGTACAAATACTTAAAGATGGAGTCGCTGTTGGATATTTTCAAAGAGCTTTTTTGTTTTATAACAATAATGAAAATAAATTTAATTTAATAACCCCAACTGTTAAATTTGAAGTTGATAAAATTGTAAAAATTTATTCTTTTTATCATAATAAATTTGTAGAAACCAAATTACATAAAGAATTAATTACTAATAATAATTTTAAATGTTTTTCTATAGATATTAATTTACCTAAAATTTTAGATAAAAATCAAAAACAATTAAAGTAGTTAATGAAGATTCATTAATATATTTAACATCAGCAGCTATAGAAATATTTTCACTTGCAAGTTTTAATTTTATGATACCTCCAATAATTTTTATTCCAGATATACCTTCGCTATTAGCTTTAATAAATTTACAATGTTGTAGTTGCTCAGTAAATTTATTTAGTAATATAGGGTAATTATTCCTTAATAACAATTTAGTTTATCATAAAACCATCTATTTTGAACAGGGTTTTTATTGAAAAATTTTTATAAATTATAATAAATATCTAAGAAAAATGTAAAACAGATCTAAAATCGTAGAGTATTACTCAATCTAGGTGTTGGTAGATTATATAATTCTTGCTCTTTATTTTTAGCTTCAAGTATTATTTCTGAAGTTAATTTCTTAAATTCACCAAAAGATTTTAAATTTTCTTTTGACAATTTTGTTGCATCATTTTCATTAGCAAATTGACAATTTTGTTTATTGTTCAAAAAATTTATATATTTTCCCTGCTTAACAGAATAACTAATCATGGCTAACATAATAATTTTATATTTATCGATTATTGAATACCTTTTGGCTATATCATCAATTTCTTTTGTAGCTAACAAATAATCTTTTGTATTACTATTATTTATTTTTTCACCTAAAAACAATAATCTATCTCTAAAATTTTTAAAAGGATCACGATAAGAAAAATATTTTTTTTGATTTTCGCTACCTGGATTAGGAAACACTTCTATTGGAACATTTAATTCATTTTCACTTAGCTCATATCTTAATTTTATAAAATTTTCAACAATATTAACCACTGACGTCCATTCTTCAAACCCTGCTATAAAATTCACAAAAAAATCCTGGTATTTTTGATGATGATGTAAATATTCATCTATTTTAGAGTATTTTTTTTTATCAAAAATCACACCTTTAATTATTAATTCTTCAGGATTTGCCCCTAAAAAATCAACGATCATTTCATTTATTTTTGTGTTTATATTTACCATAAATGGTGCAACTAAAATAGTTTTATTTACTCTTATATTTATATACATAGAACATAAAATGTTTATCATAATTTGTGGATTTAAACTAATTATTAAATAATTTTCTAGATTATGAGTCATAAACTTTAATCTAAAATCTGAATTCAGTGGTAATCTTTGCATTTCAATATCAGCAATATCTACGTAACAACCAGGCTGAACCACCAAAATTAACAATCTTAGAATATCCGAAGCTTGAATATATAATTTTTTATTATATAAATCATCTATAACTTCTGTAATTAAATAATTAAAAATTGCATCTTCTTTAAAATATTCTGGATCTACGCAACTTTCATCAAAATTACAAATCTCTTCATAAAAATCAAAATCATGTAATTTTGATTTTATCATCTCATATAAACTTTCAATGATTATCATAGGCATATATACAATATCTTGCCCTTCATATAAATCTATTTTAAGTAAAAATTTACAATTAGATAATTTATCAGCAGCAATTTTAATATGCCTATAATTTTCTGGACAATCATTTACATTTATTAATTCCATATAAACAATAGATTTATCAAGTTGTAAAATAGCTTCGTCATCTAAACATAATGCAGGAATAAATTGACCGTGAATACCCGTATAAGATTTGGCTTTTGTGTATAAATTACATATACCTCTCAATGGAATTTGATGTGGTCCAATCCATACAAAATTACAGGCATAACTAACAGGTCTTACCGCATGCTGATTATTAATAAACTTAGGTAAATAAGTCACTTTTTGTTAAATCACATTTATAAAGATACAATTAATTTCACTTTATGCAAATCAACTCCACTACTTAATTTAGGCAATTTAGGTAATTTTTTACCACTATTTCCTATTTCACCAACATAATTCAATAAATCTTTATATTTAAATTCTATTTTTTGATTACTAAATTTAATAATTAAATTAGAATTTTCTGGTAATACAGCAATTCCTATTAATTCATTTTTACCTAAATTACATAATTTATTACCACGCCCTTTAGCTAATTCTGGAATAGAATTAATCGAAAATAGCAACATTTTTAAATCGCTATTTAATACTACGCAATATTTGCTATGTTGATCCAGTTTTATTGGAGCTAATAACCGACCTCCATTGAGGTTAATAATATTTTTGCCACCTTTAGTTTTAGCTTGTAAATTATTTAAATCCGTAATAAAACCATACCCTTTACTTTGAGATAATAAAATTTTTTCTTGAATTTCCCCCATAACAACAAATTCAAAAATTGCCCCACTGATTGGCGCTAATTTACTAGTGAGTGGCTCCCCATAACCTCGCATAGTCGGTAAATTAGCAATACTTAAAGAATATGATTTACCAGTAGAATCTAAAAAAATCACACATTGACTAGCCAAACCTCTAACATGTGTTTTATATTGCTCTCCAGACTTATAACTTAATTCT
Source organism: uncultured Francisellaceae bacterium (assembly GCA_903827925.1). Classification (GTDB taxonomy): domain Bacteria; phylum Pseudomonadota; class Gammaproteobacteria; order UBA6186; family Azoamicaceae; genus UBA6186. Next base: position 8,099 of record CAIKKE010000079.1, on the reverse strand, counting down.
ACAGGATCAATATCATGCCCTTTACCACAACGGACCCAACCTTTGTCTGAAAGCACCACGGTTACTTCGCTATCTGTGCCTTTAACTAAAGCACTAGGTTCCAATAATTTTGCAGGTTCTCTAAGCATTAAAGCTGAACGTCTAGGATCTTTTAAACGATTAGCTATACTTTTAATCTCTTCTTTAACTAAAGATTTTAATTTATCTTTAGAGCCTAAAATTTCTATAATCTTTTGTTGTTCTTTAATTAAATCTTGTAATTCTTCTTTAATTTTAATTTCTTCAAGCTTAGCTAAATTACGTAATTTTAAATCCAAAATTGCATTAACTTGAATTTCAGTTAATTTAAATTTTTTTATTAAACTACTTTTTGGATCATCATCTTTTCTAATGATTTTAATAACTTCATCAATATTTAAATAAATTATTAATAAACCTTGTAAAATTTCTAATTTATTAGTTATTTTAGCCAAACTATATTGGAGCCTTTCTGTCACTATAGCTAATCTAAATTCCAACCATTCTTTTAATATTTCTAGTAAATTTTTAACTCTTGGTCTGCCATCAATCCCAATCATATTAAAATTTACTCGATAAGTTTTTTCTAATTCTGTAGTTGCAAATAAATGTGACATTACCGCATCTACATCTATCCGATTAGATTTAGGAACTAATACTAACCTAGTAGGATTTTCATGATCAGATTCATCTCGAAGATCTGCAATTAATTGTAAATTTTTACTATGAATTTGATCTGCTATTTGTTTTAAAATTTTAGAACCAGACACCATATATGGTAACGCAGTAATTACAATTCCAGATTTTTCTTTAGAATAAATAGCTCTGACTTTAACGCTCCCAATTCCAGTCTTGTACATTTCTATTAGCTCTTGTTGAGGCGTAATAATTTCAGCGTTCGTTGGAAAATCAGGGCCAATAATATATTTACATAATTCTTCAATTTTAATATTCTCTGGTTTTTTATGGTTTAATATATAAATACAAGCATCTGCTACTTCTTTTAAATTATGCGGCAAAATATCCGTTGCCATCCCTACTGCAATTCCAGTAGTACCATTTAGTAACAGCATGGGCAATTTGGCTGGTAAGATTTTAGGCTCTTTTAGGCTACCATCAAAATTATCATACCAAACTACTGCTCCTTGAGAAATTTCTTCTAACAAAATTTCAGCATATTTAGATAATTTGGCTTCAGTATAACGCATTGCTGCAAAAGATTTAGGATCATCCGCTGTTCCAAAATTTCCTTGACCTTCAATTAAAGGGTATCTATAAGAAAATGGTTGCGCCATTAATACCATTGCATCATAACAAGCAGATTCTCCATGCGGATGGAATTTACCTAATACATCCCCAACAGTTCTTGCTGATTTTTTATGTTTAGCTAAATAATTTAAATGTAATTCTGACATTGCAAAGATAATGCGTCGTTGCACTGGTTTTAAACCATCACATATATTAGGTAATGCACGATCTAAAATTACATACATTGCATAATCTAAATAAGATTCTTCTACAAAATTATGGATCGCTTGTACTTCGTTAAGATCTTGTTGCATATATATTTTACCAATTTAAATTTGCGCTAAATTACCTTTTTTTTCTAACCATACTCTACGATCGAAAGCACGTTTTTTAGCTAATAACATATCTAACATATTAGCTACTTCTTGTTCATTTTCCATAGTTAATTGCACTAATCTACGAGTATCTTTAGCCATAGTAGTTTCTCGTAATTGCATTGGATTCATTTCTCCTAAACCTTTAAATCTTTGAAGATTAATTTTAGCAGATCCATTTTTGGAATTAAGCTTATCAATAATTCCTAATTTTTCTTCTTCATCTAAAGCATAATAAACTTGTTTGCCACAATCAATTCTAAATAAAGGAGGCATAGCTACAAATACATGTCCAGCTTTTACTAAAATATTAAAATGCTTAACGAATAAAGCACACAATAAAGTCGCGATATGTCTACCATCTGAATCAGCATCGGCTAAAATACAGATTTTACCATAACGTAAATTATCTAATGAAAGAAACGCAGGATCTACTCCAATTGCAATTGAAATATCATGAACTTCTTGCGAAGCTAAAATTTGATTTCCATTAACTTCCCAAGTATTTAAAATTTTACCCCTTAAAGGCATCACCGCTTGATATTCTTTATCTCTAGCTTGCTTAGCAGAACCACCAGCTGAATCCCCTTCTACTAAAAATAACTCTGTTTGATTAAAATCTTGACAGCTACAATCAATTAATTTACCAGGCAACGCAGTACCTACAGACAATACCTTTTTTCTAATAATTTGTTTACTTTGTAAAGAGCGCTTTTTGGCAGATTCAATAATCAATTCTGCTATTTCTTTAGCTTGAGTTACATGCTGATTTAACCATAAACTAAAACTATCTTTTATCACCAAAGCAACAAACGCCGCACATTCCCTAGAAGATAACTTCTCTTTAGTTTGCCCAGAAAATTGAGTTTCCATTAATTTTACCGATAAAACAAAATTAGCATGATCCCACATATCTTCGCTAGATAATTTAATCCCTTTAGGCAATAAATTTTGCATTTCACAAAATTCTCGCATTGCTTCTAATAATCCGGTTCGAAAACCATTAACATGTGTCCCCCCCTGAATAGTCGGAACTAAATTAACATAACTTTCTTGAAAATTATTTTGCGAATTTTTTACCCAAACAATTGCCCAACTAACTTCTTCTCGTTCAGCTTTCATTACACCGGCAAATGGTTGTTCCGGCAAATAACCATCATTATTTTTTTCAAGATTTTCTAATAAATATTCGACTAAACCATTTTTATACTGCCAATTATGGACATCACCTGTATGCAAATCATGAAATTCTACTTGTAACCCAGGACAAAGCACCGCTTTTGCTTGCAATAAATGCTTTAATTTATCTGCACTAATTTTAGGAGAATCAAAATATTTAGCCTCCGGCCAAAACTTAATTATCGTACCGTGTTCTAACTCTGTTTGTAAAACCTTAGGATCAATAATACTATTTTGTTCTTTATAAACGATCTTTTTTAAATTACTAACTTTTTCTCCATGAGCAAATGACATATGGTAACATACATGCTTCCGAAAAATAGTTACTTCTAATTTTTTAGATAATGCATTAACAATTGAAACGCCAACCCCATGTAAACCACCGGAAAATTTATATTCCTGATTAGAAAACTTTGCTCCTGAATGTAGGGTGGTTAAAATCAATTCTACCCCTGGTATTTTATATTGAGGATGTAGATCAACCGGCATACCACGGCCATTATCAATAACAGTTATCGCTCCATCTTTCGCTAAAATCACTTTTAAATAATTCGCATATCCAGACATTGCTTCATCAACACTATTGTCAATCACTTCTTGAGCCAAGTGATTAGGTCTAGTTAAATCTGTATACATTCCTGGGCGCTTTTTAACCGGCTCTAACCCAGTTAAGACCTCAATAGAATCTGCATTATAATTACTGTTATTAGTATTAGTAGTATTTTTAATAGTTTTGATATTCTTTTTATCTATACTCACAAGAGCACCTTATTAACATAATTCAATAAATTATAACCAAACTTAAATTATCACCATTAAATATTTAGAATTTTTTTGAATTATAGAATGTTTTATGTAAAAACTATAGATAATGTTTTTAGTAAGTTATTTTTATAGCAAATCAAATCTTCGTGCATTAGCCACCTATGAAGCAACTGATGCCAAAGGAGTGAAAAAAGCTTTTGCAGATACGGTTGATGATTATCTTGAACTATGCGCCAAGAAAAAAATTAAACCAGAAATTCCATGTAAGGGTAGCTTAAATATTAAGCCTTGGACATGAATTACATCAACGCATTGCTATAGCAGCTGCACAGAATCATCTAAGCATTAATAAATTTATTGCCGAAACTTTAGAACAAGTTTTAAAATCTAATAATAGTTCTATTGGTAATTAATTCATATGGTTTAACGGTATCTCAAATTATGAAATTAAGCAATATTTTTTATAATGAGGAGTAGAACGTGAAGAATTTTGTATATTATATACTACACTATCTCTATCTCTTGCATCTTGAATTTTTGATTGAGAACTAATCGCTTTAATATCAGATAAAATTTCTTTTTGAGCACCTATAATAAAAAGAGGTAATTCATTATAATTTGCTGCTTCATACAAATTACATTTAAACACATTACTTTTATCAACAGCAGTTGTTGGCTTAGGTTCATCAACAAGATGTGTACTTGATAATGAACCTAAATCATTTCGCTGCAGACAGGAAAAATTAGTTTTCATCATAATTGGATATTTAATCGATTTATTATTTATAGTTAACAGAAAAAAATCAGAATTCTCTTTTATCAAACTATATGAACTAATTGCAGAGTAGTAAGGATTATAAAACTTTGCAATAAAATCATAATTACTAAAATCGTAAACGACCCATTCATTAGTTGTTGAATCAATTTTAGGAACAAAAATTGATTGTTTAGTAGTAAAAGCTAAATATAGATTATATATATCATTCAAGGTTGAATGAATAACTTGATTTAAACCTGCATAAAATTTATTTATCATATTAATAGGATTATCTAGAAAAATTATTTTGTCATTTTCCTTATAGTATATTTTATTAATTTCAGAAAAATTTAAAATCGTTTGTATCGCATGAAAATGCATATTAATAAAATGTTTCAAAGCTATTTGCATATGTGGATTTTTTACTAATTGATGAAATTGATTTTCACCGTAATTAGCAAGTAACATTCCATATCTTTGTAAAGCAATTTCCATATTACCACCAAAAAGTTGTTCTCTACTATTAATTATGCCTCTACGAATATCAGCAAATAAAGCTGAATCTAAACCACCTTTTTCTACTTCATCAAGAATTATAATTAATTTTAGCAAATCTATTCTCCAGTAAAGTGGTATTTGGCAATCGAATAGATCTTGATTGTTTTTAACAATTTCAATTTCTTTAATATCTTTGAATTTTATTCTACTTTTTATTTCTTGATGAATTATTAATTGTAAAGTGTTGAAAACTTGTTCACTAGTAGCCGTTTGGCTATCATACCAAATATTTATTGTAGCTGTAGGATGAGCTACTGCCCATGAATTTGCACTTTGGATAAGTCTTGTTGTATTTTCACATAAAAATTGTTGTTCAGCTTTTAAACACGAATTAATCCACATTAGATTAATAGAATAATTATCGTACATTTTTTTAACCTGTTTTGTTGGGTTTTATTAGCATTTATAATGTTGTTATTTTTTTTGAATTATAAACATATATTAGCTATATGTATATATACTATAGAAATATTTTCCATATGTTTTTATTGTATATACATTTTTAAAATCCAATTTTTAATAAAACATGACAATTATATTAAGTATATTACTGTAAAAATAGGCAATTTTATAAATAAGCGTAAAAAAGTTAATATTTTAACACCAACTTATGTGACAACACCCTATTACTACAGAACCATAATTTGAGCTTTTATAAATAATTTAGCAATCTTTACAGAGCTATTTACCCCATATATTATTAGCCAGTTTAACTAAATCTATTAAATCCATTTTAATTTAATGCGTATTTTCTTTTAATTTTTCAAGTTTTTCAAAAGAAATCCCAGTAATTTCAGCTATTTCTGCTATAGACATTCCTGTTTTATTTAACATTTTCTTGGCAATTTTTTTAGTAGTATTAATTGTGCCTCGCTCTATGCCTAGATCCATACCTCGCTCTATCCCTCGCTCTAACCAAATCTGTTCGGCTGGACATATAAAATTTTTTTCGAATTTTTCAAACTCTTCTTGATCTAATGTTGCTACAGTTTTCATATATTCTGTTTCTCCTGCTTTTGGTAAAACAATAATCCAATCAATAAATTTAAATAATGCTAATACTTCATTTTTACTATAATTTAATGCATATAATTTTCTAGTAATTTGCACTTTACTTGCTAATTTTAACTCAGGTTTCTCTTTTTTTAAAGCAGCTAGTTGAGCTAATATTATTATGGAAAAAGGATTTGTTGATTGTTCTAATTTTTGTATATCCTTATTATAATCTATTAATTTTATAATCGGAAAACGTATGCTGATTTCAGAATCCCATAAGCTTTCACTGTAAATTGTAGGTCTCCAAGATATATCATTATCTAACAATATCGCCATACTAGCTATTGGCATATTGTATACATCTCTAAGGCGATAACGATAAACAAACATGCGTTGACTAAAATCATCACGTTTGGTAGCTTGGATTTCTAAGTGAATTAGTACATAACAAAGATTTCCATTTATTAGCTCTACTTCGATTAATTTATCTACCAACCTATTCCCTATAGCTGCATCTTTAGTAATTTTCATTAATTCTTTATCTAAAAACTTAGGCTTTTTATTCCAATTAATTTCTTTAGCTCTCTCTTTCCAACAAAGCTCCATAAATTGACGAAAATATAAACTTAAGATCCATTTCCATGCTGAATCTTTTTCTTTTCTCGTTATGTTTTTATTAGTTAATTTTTTCATATTAAATATTACCTCAAATCAATATTTATGATAATAATTAGTATGAAATCACTTATTTATAAAAATAAACATAAATAATTCTTTAGATTTAATGCTTCAGCTTCATTACGATCATTTTTATTAATTTTTACGAATGGTTTTATATACTGATGAACAGAACAATAAAAATTTTGATGATAAAGTACTGCAAGCTTTTAAATCAGACTTTTTTTATATTACTTCAGAATATAATAGTCATAAATATACTAATTTAAATGGGTTGCTTATCGCTTATCCAAAAGATCTTAATAAAAAAAAGTTGCTTGATTTATTACCACAAGATCAAATTGATATTATTAAAGCTGAATTTGAGATAAAAGATCAGGTTATTTATTCTTATCAAAAAGATCCATCATCAATATTATACGTACTAATAGCAAAAGATTATAATGAAATTTTGGTATTATTAAACAAATTAGCTACTTTTAAAGCATTCTCTTTAATTTTAACTACAGGTTTTAACAAGTAAAATAATATGGTTTTCTTAGCAGTTAAAATATTAACATTCGCTGCCATCCCTAGAATAACTTTTTTAGTAGCATCGTTGCCTACATAATTCTTTTCGGTAACTAAAAGTACTAAATAAAATTCATTATTCTTCTTATCTTTTTCAGCATCAGGGCTTATGCTTATAACTTTACCATTAATATCAACATAAATAGATGAATCATAAACTGGGAATTTTGCTACCGCAGCTTGTTCTTTTACTTTGTAGTAAGTAACAGCTCTAGTTTATGCCCAACATGCTGGGATTTATCCGCTAGTTCAGCTATATAATCTATAACTTTATATAAAAATATTACATCTATAGGTTTTAAAGAATTTTCTAATGTAAATAATTCTTTACGTAAACCATTCTGAATATTATCGCTGTTTTTTTCAAGATTTTCTAAATCTACAATAATACTTTCAACTAATTCTGCTTCTTTACCAGTAAACCCTGTTTCAACTAATTGATCTAATTCGTCGATAGCATTTTTAGCTAATTTAGTAGAATCTACTGCTAATTGTACAAAAATTAAGATATTTTTAGCAATATTTTTTGGAAATTGCATTTCTCGATAATAAATCAAATTAACTAATCTTTTAACCGTATTAACAATTTGATCTTGAGATTTCAAAAGACCTATAAAATCTCCTCTATCTATAGGTAATAATAATCTGATTGGAATATGTAACCTAATCTCTTTTTTCAAATTATCAGCATGATTTTCTAGAAAAATTATATTTTCGTACTCTATTTTAGCCTTGAACCAATCATTACTTAAAGCTTGCTCAAAAAATGGTAATAAATACCCCACACATTGACCAACCAACCCCATATGTTGTTGCATAGGTTTAATAGGGGATTTAGCAAAGATTTTTAAAATACTCGGTTTAACCATAATTATATATTATACCAATTTAACCTTACTTTACACTCAGAATTAAACCATATTTATTATAAATTTTATAAATTGATTAAAAATAAT
>CAIKKE010000078.1 GCA_903827925.1 uncultured Francisellaceae bacterium | reverse complement strand
GATAGCTGGTTCTTGGTGGAAAGAAGATAACTGTTCTGATATGTTAGCCTTAAGAATTTGTAGAGTAAATAATGGAGATTGGGATGCTTATTGGAAAAAAGTATCGTGATGTGGGAAGTTACACTTTTAGTCGCACCCGATAAGGTGAGTGTATTTAAATCTAGAACCATTGACGGGGATTATTATAAAATTATTGGGCAGGTTAAAGATGAATACCTTGTAACCAAAGGCATTTATTTTTATATCGGTAAAAATCGTGAGGCGCACAACGGTAAATTTTTAGTTGCTTATAGTGAATTTCCAGATTTGTGTGAAACAATTGAAAAGGTATGAAATTTCAATGTTTAATAAGCAAATTTACTTTAGTAAAGTGTGCGCTGATTAATGGTGCGTTTTATAAATATCTTTTCTATGTCCAATAGCCACAACTAATATTACTAAAGCGCCATCTTCTATTTTGCAAATTATCCTATAATTTCCCATTCTGTATCGCCACAGGGTACCAAAAGGTCCTTTTAATGCTTTTCCGGATGATCTGGGAGTGGGAAGCTCAGCTATATGATAAATAGCTTTTAACAGTTTTTTCTGCTCTGATTTAGGTAATTTTTTAAGATCTTTAGCTGCCGCACTATCAAATTCAATCTTCCAGGCCAAGTTTTTTCTCCAATTCTTGTAACGAAATCCTAGGGTTGTTTTTTTCTAAGCGGCTTATAGCTAATAAATAGTCTTCCTTTTCTTCTAAAAAGGCTTGGATTGCTTGGCGTACATAATAGCTTTTAGGACGACCAGTCTTTTCAGATAAAGCTACCAGCCTATTTTCTAAGTTAGAATTTAACCGAATGGTAAGCATATTATTCTCTCCTTTAATACAAGTATAACATGTATTACAAGTATTGCAATTAATAGTAATGTATAATTTAACTATGTAATCACAAACGTAATACGTTGATTTATATGGCAAAATTCAAAAATTCGACTGACAAATTCCTCTAATAGCTTATTGTCATTTTTAGAAGAGAAATGCAATTTTTTCATCATGAGACAATGAGTTTATTGGCTTTTTTGTTGATAGTTTTTCAGAAGAAGATTGCAATTTTTATAGAAGTTCATTGCAATCTGTGGGAAAATGGGGACAATTTTTAACTAATTACTACAATAAATTCTAATTTTTGACGTTTGTAGCATGGTTTTGCAGCAAATTTATGCGGTTTTTGATCGCCATTAACAATAACTATTTCAAGGGATAAACTCTATAAATTTAGTCCTGAGATCTGGATTGAGTTTATACAATTAAAGCTCCGATTGATCTTCATAAAGTATTACTGATAGTTTCATTAAAATACTCTTATTTTGTTGCTAAAATTATAAAAAAATCGTCAAGGACTTAAATGTCTAGAGAAGGTAACCAATCAACAAGTTATTCGGATAACCACTGGTTTGGTTTTTAATAATTGCTATAAATTTCCTGATTAAGTGTCATTTATCAAAGGCGATTTCAAAGAAATAGGGTAAAATCGTATCTTCTCCATAATTAAGGGTAAAGGTAAATTTTTAAAATAATAAAGGCTGTAAAACAAGGCATTTGTTTCTATAAGGCAATAAACTTACCATTAATTATGGAGAAGATACGTAAAATCTTTATTTTGCAATGGGTAAAATTATCAGAGATGATTTCAAAATTATCAAAGCCGATTTCAAAAAGTTGCAAATTATCAAATGCGACTTCAAAATCTAGCCGGTAAGCTATTCGGACGACTTTTACAAAATAATTAACAATTATTAGGGCATTACTAGTAGTTGTGCTTTATGCAATGTTTTTCTTGAAATCGAGTGCGACAATAATTGTGGTATTTGAAACCGCCTTTGATAAATGACATTTCTTTCAGCATTTACTAGAGATCTCAACCAGGTTTTGTAGCTTACAGGATACAACTTAAATTGAGATTTTGCAAGCATAAAAAACCACTGATAATGGAGATTATCGGAAGTTATGCTTGATTTTTATACTTTTTATACGTATAATAATTTAGGATAGATTTTTATAGTAATATTTTATATTAATTAAAAAACAAAGGGGATTGCTAGTAATGAAGCATAGAGAAGATATAGTAGTAGAAATAGCTAACCAAGAAATTAGTAACAAGCTTAATGAGGCATTATCAGCCATAAGACAAATAGAAAATACTCACCTTGCCGATAGGTTATTATATGATATTTCTTTATGTTATTTAGGGGGAGGTTATTTAAGTTATAGAAAAAACATTTTGTATCCATTATGTGTTAATGAACCAGAAGTAGCTAACTACATGGGAGACTTGAATTTTATAGGTTATTTACTTACAGACAAATTAGATCAAAATAATTTGATCCAAAGCATAGCTAATAAAATTTGTGCTAAACATAAAATTAATACACTTAAGGAAATTACCGAATTAAAGCAAGATATCAAAAGAGTTTTACGAGAAATCTTTGTTGAAATGCAGCAACATAATAATCCTAAAGAACATGTAGGATCTTTTAGTACTGATAGTTATGGTCATAGTAGTAATAAGGAAGATAAATTGTCTTCAGATGAAGAACAAGAGACTAGGCAACCAGCTTTTAGAAAAGGTGTTTAAGTTGTGTTTTTTAACAAATAATTATAAAAATTTTTAAACTTATATTATGAATTTTATTGCTTATGCCGATCCAACCAGAAGAAACAAATAGATTCAACAATACAATCACCAGAATTCATGATTTTGTAAGCCCTAATGATTTAGAAAATTTACTTGCTGGTTTGAGTAACTTTCCAGATTTTTTAAAAGCAGCAATCAAACAAAATCAATTTGCTGTATATGTTGAAATCAAAGAAGAGAGTCCAGGTAACGCAGAGTTTAATGCTTTATTTAGTAGGCATGATTGTATCCGCAATTTTATTAAAGAAGTTTTACTGCAAATTAATGATAGTTATTGGGGAAGCCAAGAGGATAATAAAGAAAGTATAAATAATTATATAAATCAAATGGATGAGAACTGGTCAAGTAAAAGAAAATCTACTTGTCCTTATAAATATATTGTAAATATTAGTAATGTAGCTGGAACCGGTAGGGGGGGATTTAATCCTGAACTTGATTGTATTAAGCTTAATTATGATTTTGGCGGAAATTATGATGATATTAATACTCCAGCCTGTATACTTGCACATGAATTAACTCATGCCGTAGATTATAATAGAGGTTTGGAAACTTATTATAGTTCTTGTTCTAATATTAGTGATATATCAAGTGAAACTATTGCTTCGATTCTTAGAATATTCGGAGTTAATGATCAGTTATATGATCCAATCAAATATCCAAGAGAGCTTGTAGCTTATACGATACAATCATTTTTGGCTTACGAAGAAATTATTTTTAAGCAAAAATTGTCGAGTATTCAACCAGCAGCAGAAAGAGAAAGATTTATAAAAATAATTCAACAATGTATAAATGATTATCTACAAGCTTTACAGCCAACAACAGTTGAATGTCTAAAAAAAATTTCAACAGCTTTAGAAAACATTAACATTTGTCCAGGAGTTTCTAGTCAGCAAGTATTAGCCAATAGTGATTCTAAATTTATAATTGAAGAAATAGCTCCACGTATTAAAATGCTAGAATGGCTTCCAGACGTTGCTATTGACTATATAAACAGATATTCCAATCAAGAAAAATTACAATCTGAATTAAAAGATAGTAATGGTGCTATAGGGATCTGGTTTTTAATTCAGTGTTTGAATGATCCAAAAAAATGTGTTAATGGTTGGGAAACTTTGAGCCTACAGCAACAGATAGAAAAGTATAATGCCTTAGTAGATAGATTTAAAATAGAGCAAGTAAAAAATAATCCTTATATACAAAGCTTGAAAAGAAATTTACAACCTCCTGTCTTCTTACTCCAACAATTGTTCGGAGAAAATTATCACATTTTTGAAAAAAGTTACTTTGATGGTATGCGGCCTATACAAGCTGAACAATTAATGGAACGTACTGGTATTGAAAAAGAATCAAGTTTCAATCTCCTACAAATAAATGAATACACAGAAAGAAAGCAAATTATTTTGGAAGAAACTAATTATCATAGTCTGATTGAAAGAATGCAGCAACTTGAAGAAACTCATTTCAAATCTGGTCAAGAACAGTTAAAAGAACATATAGATGCTGTAGAAAAATTGTTTTTTGATGGATGCATAGCTATGCATAATGCGATTATTCAAAATTTATCAGAGCAACAATTAGAAGAAAAGTTCCTATTTGTAGGGGATAGTTATATTAAAGTTTTTGAATTATTAAAATCTGTCATAGAAAATGAGCCATCATGGGCAGCTGAATTTCTTGCTAAATTTGAAGAAATAATTAAAAAACATGAGGAGCAAATAGCAAAAATAGGTCTGGATAGAATACGTTTCAAAGCCATGGTAGAAGCTCAAAAAAAACAATTGGTAGAATATAGACAACAGCTGCAAAGCATGATAGCAGCACGTTCTTTACTACCAAATAATCTTATACAACCTGCTGCTATAAGTGGCCATACACAACAACCACATTCTCAGCAACCAACAATTTCATCAACACATAGATGTAAAAAATAATGAAAATATTATACAACTTGAAATTGATTAATCTATGCCAAAAAAGATAATTTCTAAACAACAAATAATAAAAGCTGCACAAATAATAGTAGCTAATAATTTTAATCCAACTGTAATAGCAGTTAGAAAACAATTAAATTATTGTGGAAGTGGTTCCACTATTCATAAATATTTAAGCCAGTGGAAGATGGCTTGTTTTAAAAATATGCTCGAAAGAGAGAACATCAAAGAAAGCGAGCCAACCTCACTAGAGATAAATGAGTTAGAACGGAGTTTAAAATTAGATTTGCAAAAACAAATTAACCGCAATGAAGAATATGCTCAAGAACTTATTCAGGCAGAAAAAACGATTGTATCTTTAAAGGAAGAAAATCATAAGCTGCAAACTGCCAACCAAGAGCTACAGCAAGAGCTAAAGGAAGTAGCTGCGATTAAAAGCACCTTCGCTCAGATTAGCCAAGAAATTCAACTTAGGTTAGAGCTTAATGAGAATAAAACTATGATTCAGAAACAGCAATTTATTGAGGAGCTTCAAGCTGAGCTTAAAGAATTAAATACTAAAAGTATGAATGCTATGCAAGAGCTAAGTAATACGGGGCATGAGGTTTTAATGCAAGAAAAAGTCCATAGCATTAACCTGCAAGCTAAAAATGAGTTGTTAACCAAAGAATTAATGGAAAGTAATAAACAATTAGACGCCACAAAATTAAGAGCAGAGTTTCAAGTGAAAGTTTTACAAAGGCAAATTAAAGCTCAGCAACAAGTGCTAAAAAATTATTTGACCCCAGAAGAATTAAATAATTTAAGCATGGAAGAAGTATTAACTGGGGTCAGTTGTGGAAAATAGCTGGCTTGTGGTAAAACCATCTAGTTTAGTTGCTTGGCAGCCAAAAATTGATTTATTAGTAGAGAGCCATCCTCAATATACAGATTGTTATATTTTAGCTGAAAATGACGTTGAAGCTATTAAAGTTTGGGTGCAGCAATTCAAAGATACTCCAACAACACAGCGAGCTTATCAAAAAGAAGCCGAGCGATTACTATTATGGTGTACTTTTGAAAAAGGATTGGCACTCTCTGATCTAAAGGCAGAGCATTTTGAAGAATATTTTAACTTTTTACAAAATCCACCTAATAACTGGTTAGGTTCTAAAAAAGAATTACGAGCTGAAAGATATTCACTTAAATGGCGGCCACTAGTAGCACCATTAAAAAAAACTTCATTATTATTTGCAGTTCGAGTAATTAGCTGTTTAATGAATTATTTAGTTGAGGCTAAATATTTAAAATCTAACCCAATTAAGCTAATCAAAAAATATCGTGAACGAAGTATTGATTTAGAAGAGCAAAAATATAAAGTTTGGGCGCGTATGTTAGAAGCTGACGAATGGGCAGCGGTACAAGAAACATTACAACATTTACCAGAAAGCACATCTAAAGAGCAACGCTATAAAACTAGAGCTCAGTTATTGTTTGCACTGTTATATTTATTAGGATTAAGAATACATGAAGTAGCTCAAGCTACTTGGGGATCATTTAGAAAGTTAAACGGCAACTGGTGGTTTTTTGTTAAGGGTAAAGGTGGTAAATTAGGACATGTGCCGGTTAACGATCAATTATTATCAATTATTAAAATTTATCGGTTATCCTTAAATAAACTTCCATTACCTGAAGAAGATGATCTGGAGCCAGTATTAGCTATAGCCAAAACCAACAAACCCTTAAGTGTTAGGCAGTTGTTTTCTAACGTTAAAGATATTGGTAAGTTGGCAGCTAAAAAATTTAAAAGAAATCCTACTAAAAGGCAAAAACTAGAAAGTTTATCGCCACATTGGTTAAGACACTTATCAGCTTCACATCAAGATTTAGTAGGAATTTCCGGCACCATGATCCAGGCAAATCATCGGCATGAATCATATTCTACTACACAAATTTATTTGCATGCGCCAGATGAGTTGCGGGCACAAGAGATGCAAAAACTGCATATTTTCATTAATCCAAAACTATATCCTAAAAAAGAAGCTACTTTTAACACCAAAATTCAATTATTATTAATTGGAAATTCATTGGGTGGAAGTGATAGTTTAACTAGGTTAATTGGAGCCATTGAAAATAATGTGCTAAGTGATTTTGAATGGAGTAGGGTAGGTGGGTTAATTGAAATGTCTGATATTATAAATGAGCATGAAAAGATCAAAAGTTTTAAGCGGCCATTAGAAATCTTGTATGAGTTGGAAGGATCGATCGATGTTGATAAGTTGAAATATTTAAAAACTGCTATTCAAAGAGAAGCAGACATAAGGTTATTTAATTGTGATTTAAAAGTTTATTATCACCAAATTTAATTTAGATAGAATATAAAGCTAATTTATGACAAAAAATATTATAAGTCCAGAATACAAATTATTTTTAAATAATTTTAAAAAACGGGTTATGGCAGCAAGGAATAAAGCCATCTTTACTATTAATAAAGAATTAATCTTACTCTATCATCATATAGGTAAACAAATATTAAAATCTCAAGCTAATCAAGGTTGGGGTTCTAAAATCATTAATCAATTATCAAAAGATCTTAGATCGGAATTTCCTGAAATGAAAGGCTTTAGCCCTCAAAACCTTAAATATATGCGAAAATTTGCAGAAGAATATACTGAAGAAGAAATTGGTCAACAGCTTATTGACCAATTTCCATGGGTACATACTATAACCTTAATATATGAAGTTGTTGATCGATAAGTTCGTATGTTTTATATTAATGAAACTATTAAAAATAGTTGGTCGAGAAACATAAAGCTTTAGCTAGTGAGTATTCTTGTCGAAACGAACAGTATTAATAGAGCATCCCATTTCTTTAGCTATATGTTTAAATTTTTTACCTTGTTTATACATTAATTGAATCTCTAACACTTCGATCTCCTTTAACATCTTTTACCCCTCACTAAAAGTTAGTCAAGGGTTAAGTTTGCTTATTTAGGGATCAATTTTCAATTGTTGCTAGGGATCATTTTACGATTGTTGCTAACAATATAAAATATTGATAGATTTTTTAAAAGCTAAATATCCTAAAGCTGTAGAATGTTTAGAAAAAGATAAAGAAAAATTATTAACTTTTTATGATTTTCCTGCTGAAAATTGGCAACATATTCGAACAACTAATCCTATAGAATCAACTTTTGCAACCGTCAGGCATAGAACATATAAAGCAAAAGGCTGTTTTTCTCAAACTACTATATTAACTATGGTATTTAAATTATGTCTTGATGCAGAAAAACTTTGGAAAAAATTATATGGTTTTAATAGGTTAGGAGAAGTAATTAGTGGAATTAAATTTATTGATGGAGTAAAGGCTAAACAACAAAATATTAAAATTAATAACAGTGATAAGGCTGCCTAATTATGCTATACACAAAATTTGACTGTAACTCTATTTTTTTATATAACCCAAGAATTCTAAATTTAGAACTTATGCTGAGATAACAATAGAACAAAAGTGTTTATATAACAAAATAACTTAATTAAAAAACACTACGATAAGGTATCAATTTTCAATTGTTGTTGACACTGCAAATGATCAATTGAAAAATATCTCTAACATTGAGCATTATAGGCATAGAAATTCAGCAAATTTTGCAGTTAATTTATTATGTTCTTTAATTTCTTATGCAATTAAACCAAAGAAGCCTTGCGTCACTGGAATTAACAAAGAAAATTTAATAATGGTTTGTTAAAATTTGGTCGAACTGAGGTTTATAGAAGGTTTATCATCGTAATCATAGTTATACTTACCTTTCAATACGCTTATTAAATTTGACAAAAACATACCCAAAGAAATACATATTAATAACAACATTAATAATAACATTGGAGCGCCAAATATAAACCCAAAAGCATTAGATTCTACATCCGATACCGATAATAAGAACCAAACTAAAAAATTAACACAACCCAAAAAGCTTAAGGTTAGTGCTCCATCTAGTTTTTCATTAAGGAACTTCCTAATGTTTAATTTAGGTTTTATTATTTTAAATACGCCTGTAAGCATTACAAGCCATCCTGCATAAAATAGCAAAACACACAATAAATATAATACAAAATCACTAGGATGTATTTTAGTACCGCCTTGATAATACCCACCAGAGATTATGGATATCTTTGCTTTTATATAGAGGGTTATATATAGACATATATTAACAACAACTGGGTGTCCTATTGCAACAAATACAAACTTAAAAAAGAATCCAGAATTATGTGGGTTCATTAGCACATTTTTTTGAAGAAAATGGCCAATCCTTGAATTGTTTAATTTAGTTATTGTTTTTTTAAGCATTTTATAAAAAAACACCCCAAATAGCACAAGAACAATTAGAATGCAGAACCAGATCAAGTGAAACATAACTTAAGCCTTATTTTTATTATATCATTAGCTGTACTAGTGTAGTGTTTATCGGTCATTATTATTAATTCTTTACTAGTAGGGTTCAACTGCCAAAGCGGGCGAAAAGTGTGCTAACCTTGTATTAGACAAGACTTCATGTTGATATGTCATTCCAAGATGATAATGTCCCCATAAGACCAAAGTAAAAATGTCCCCCATAATATGAAATAATGGTCACTTAGATTTCAAAATAAGGGGCCAAAAATATGGGAGACAAATTAATTATGAGGAAAAAAGAAAGGG
>CAIKKE010000077.1 GCA_903827925.1 uncultured Francisellaceae bacterium | reverse complement strand
TGCTGCTTTTTTTGAAAAAAATAGTGAAGGTTGGCATTGGTATCAAGATCCTATAATTAACAAGTCTCAAGAAATGGAGATGTTAAAATCTAAAACTCCAACTGAAATCATTAAAGCATATAGTCAAGAACTAGAGGCAAAGTTACATCTTGCATTACTAGAGCCTAATCATCAAAACATTAAAGCATATCAAGAAATGCAGAAGGATTTAATGGATCGATCCGGGAGGTTTTCCCAAACTTGGATGCAAGTTGTTTATCAAAACCCACATTTAGATCATACTTTGGTATCTCCTGTTAATCAAAATGCAAGGCATATTTATTTAGATCAAGAACAAATGAAAACGTGCAATATAATTAAAAAATTAAAAGATCAATATGGATTATTTTTCTTCTTTAAAAGCGATTGTGATTATTGCCATAAATTTGCGCCAATTGTCCAGCAATTTGCAGATAAATATGACTGGCAATTAATTGCAATTAGTTTAGATGGTGGATATATTCCTGGGTTTAAAGAAGTGTTAGTAGATAATGGGATCTTTAATAAATTACAAGTAAAAGTATTGCCGGCAGTTTTTGCAGTAGATCCTAAAGCGGAAAAGTTACTCCCAATTGCCTATGGACTTACTTCTTTAGATGAGATGGAAAATAGAATTATGGCGCTAATAGGAGATTTGTATGATTAAGAAATTTATTATGTTATTTAGTATATTATTGTTAAATTCATTGGAAGCTAAAATTGAAGATGATTTAGAAGATTTTTTCAATAAAATTGGGATGAATAGCAATATAAACTCCCCTGGAGTTTATCAAGATCAAGCAGCTGGTTACTATACAGGTGGTAGTTTAGTTGCCAGGAATACGGTTCGTAATGCGCAAATTATGAATATTCAAATGCCGGGATCTAGAGCTGGTTGTGGTGGAATTGATGCTTGGACTGGAGGTTTTTCGCATATTACAGCACAAGCTTTAATTGATATGCTGAAAAGTATAGGAAGCAATGCTGCCAGTTATGCTTTTATGCTAGCTTTACAAACTATTAGTCCACAAATTTATAATTTGGTTAATGAATTAAATGCATTGGCTACTAAAATAAATAATTTAAATATTAATAGCTGTGAGGTAGCAGCTACCATGTTAGGTGGAGTATGGCCAAAATCTGATCAATCAAGTAAGCATTTATGCCAAGCGATGGGAACTGATTTAGGAGCATTTTCTGATTGGGCAGCGGCAAGACAAGGTTGTGGGGCTAAAGGACAACGAGAAAATGTTCTTGGTCGCAAAAATAGCGATCCACGTTATAAGGATTTATTAGTTGGAGAATTTAATTTAACTTGGCAAGCACTTTTAAAAAATGACTTTTTAAACAACCCTAAAAATCTAGATTTAGCTGAGCTATTTATGACGCTAGTTGGTTCTATTATTACTAAAAAAAGTGAAGATATAAAAGATAAGGCGATCCAAGGAAATCCTTCTAAAAGCACCCCTAATGATAATGCATATAGAACAATAGTATTACCTGGGGTTTCTGATAAAGAAGAAGTATTAAGTGCTTTATTAAATGGTGGGCAAACTAAGATTTATAAATGTGATTCTACTGAATGTTTAAATCCACAATTAACTGATACTAATTTTAATGTTGATAATGGATTGCTTATCAAGGTGCATAGTACTTTAGAGTCTTTAATAGATAAAATTTATAAAGATGAAGCAATAAGTCCAGCTGAGAAAGATTTTTTAAACTCAACTAGGTTACCAATTTATAAAATGCTAAATGTAATTACTGCTTATACTAAAAGTTCATCGCCTTTAAATTTACATCATTATGGTGATTTAATCGCTATTGATTTGTTATACAAATATGTAATTGAAGTTATAGATCTAGTCCAAGATAGTATT
>CAIKKE010000076.1 GCA_903827925.1 uncultured Francisellaceae bacterium | reverse complement strand
AATAGATATAATTTATAAATAAAATAATATAAATAAGTGGAGAATGCTTTGTACAATATTAAAAATATAACTAAAAAAAAATCATTCATTATATTACCATTTTTGAGTTTAATTATAAGTTGTTCCAAACCAAATTTTAATAATCTACAACAACATCAATCGTATAATAATTATAATAATCAAGATCTTATTTGTGAAGAATATGTTAATAGAATAGGAAAACTTTTATTAATTGTAGATAATAATAAATATAACGATCGAGAAATAAAATTTTCAATAAAAAATCAAGATCTTCCATCGCTAGAAGTAATTTATAATCTTAAACCTTTTATTAAAAACCAAAACCATATAATTATAAGCACAGGTGTATTAAATTATTTACAAGACGAAGCAGAATTAGCAACAATCTTAGCTATTGCTTTAGAAAAAATAAATAATAATTTTGATTTTCAAAGTCCAAATTTAAATGTTGCAAATAAAGCTGATTCAAGAATTGTGCAACATCTTTATAGAGCTGGTTATGATCCTAGAGCTTTTGTAGAATTACAAGAAGAATTTTTAAAAAATAAACATATTAAAGATAATTGGTTAAAATTTTTATTTGCTAATTCTAACTTAAGCAAACATAGAATTGATGTAAATAATCGCTCCATTTTAAATATATCTAAAGGCTTAAAACGCGATAGACAAAATTATTTAAGTAATATTTATTTATTAAAAAATTCATAATTAAATTTTAATATTTTAATTTTAACAATAAGAAAATTATTACTTTTGACTTTCTAAAGATACTAAAGTTAATTTTTTAATAATAAAAAACACTGGGATCCCTAATAATGTAGTTAATATAAAAAAAGTAGTCCAATCAACATATGGTGCACAAAATCCAGAAATACTAGACAATAATATTCTGGTTAACGAACTAAAAGAATAAATGAGAGAATACTGAGTTGCAGTTTTACCATCTTTTTTACACAAACTAGATATATAAATTATCAAAATTGTGGCTCCCAATCCATTAGCTATACTTTGCACGGTAGTGGTTAAAATTAATATCGAAATGTTATGCCCAACAATACTTAAAAAAGCATACATACATGGTGATAATAATTGTACTATACTGCAAATAATAATACTTTTAAAAATTCCTAATTTATTTACTAACCACCCACCTAAAAAACCTCCAAAAATCATTAAAATTGTTCCATATGCTTGAGAAATATTAGCAGTTTCAATCGGGGTAAAATTTAATGAAGCAAATAATGGTCCTTTCATTGCATTAGGGATCGAGTCTCCAACTTTATAAAAGAAAATAAATAAAACTATAATATACCAATCTGAACGCCCTAAAAATTCTAAAAAACTTTGAAAAACTGAATTTAAATGTTCGATAGGATTAGGTAATTTATTAACAGCATAACGTTTAACTCCAGACGGCTCATCTACAAAGAAAGAAACAATTGGACCAATCAATAAAAATATACTTGCTGATAAAAAAGCTGTAGACCACCCATAAAATTTTAATAGATATAAAGGTAACATACCTCCAACTAACATACCTACTCTAAAACCAGTAGCTGAAAAAGTAGTCCCTGTGGCTAATTCTTCAGTAGATAATTTTTCAATCCGGTAAGCATCTAAAGCAATATCTTGACTAGCTGCAAAAAACACAAAAACGGTTGATGTTATACATAATAGCCAACCACTTTTAGGTTGGATCATAAAACCTATGCTAGAAATCAGTAAACCTATTTGAGCCAATAATAACCAACTACGTCTTTGACCTAAAATTTTAGCTAACCAAGGAATAGCATAATAATCCATAACAGGAGCCCATAAGACTTTAAATGAATAAGGTAAATTAGATAAAAATAAACAACTAATAAATTTAGTGGAAAACCCAGCAAAAGATAAAGCAAGCACAATAGTAGAATTAGGTAAAATAAAAGCAAATCCTGAATTAAATCCTAAAAAAGCAAGCGCGATTAGATGTGATTTAAAATATTTTTCTCGGTACATAATCTGCTGCATAAGTTATTATAATTCCTATTATTATTGACATATAAAATTAATTAATTTAAATACTTAAATTTAAATTGCTAAAAATTCTTAAGGTTAATTGATAAACAGAGTATAGTCCAGCATAATATTTGAGGATTTTTTAGTTAATTAGATTGTTGATTTTTATTTTATTCTATGCTAAATTCGTTGGAATAAAATACACAAATATAGGAAAGATTTAAGCGTATACCAGATCAAATTGAATTTTTGGCGCAAATTAAAAAATCTTATTTATAAAACCTAGATTTACCTATAGAATTTTTGAGAAACACGTTAATTTCTAAGAATCAGGATCGTTCTTTAGCAGAACCATTTATTCCCGAGGGAAAAAATCATTAATTCTACTAACACATATGTAGTCCACCGTTAATAGCAAAATTGGCTCCAGTTATATATGCAGAAGATTCAGACACCAAAAATTTAACTAAATTAGCAATTTCAGCCGGCACAGCTAGTCTGCCAACTGGTATTTGTTCAATGATTTTAGCAAGAATTTCTGGAGTTATTTTATCCATCATTGAAGTTTTAACATATCCAGGAGAAACCGTATTAACTGTTATGCCTTTCTTAGCTACTTCATAAGCTAATGACTTAGTAAACCCATGCACCCCAGCTTTTGCTGCAGTATAATTAGATTGACCGAATTGACCTTTTTGAGCATTGACTGAAGAAATATTTACTATTCTACCGTATTTTTTTTCGATCATTAAAGGTATTATATGCCTGGTAACATTAAATAAGCTGTTTAAATCTGCGTTAATAACTTTATTCCATTGTTCTAAAGACATTTTAGCTAAACTACTATCATCTACAATTCCGGCATTGTTTATTAATATATCTAAATTACTAAATTGAGTGATCACATTTTTTACCATAGCAGCGGAAGAATCGAAACTAGTAATATCTGCTTGTAAAATTGAAAAATTGTAACCCAATTTTTTTTGTTCTGCTTGCCATTGTTCCGCGAGCTTTTGATCTCGATGATAGGTAACCACAACTATTGCTCCATTTTGTGCTAACTGCTGAGCTATTGTTGTTCCTATTCCACCCATTCCCCCAGTAACTAATGCAATTTTTCCTTGCATAATGCCTCCATGTATTAATCAATTATCAAATACTGTAAAAATTATTAGCTCTAAATAAACAAGTTTAGAATTAGTATTTGAATTTGGCAATTTATTTTGAATTAACTATATTTTAACTTTAGAGATTATAAAAAATTTATATTAATCAGGATTTTATAAAACTTATGGAACAAGTTCTAACCAATATTAATATAAATATAAATAATTTATTAATTAAACTGCTAGATTTATATAAAAACAAATTTATTTTAGATAATAATATTAATAATTTTAATACATTTTATTTGGGTGTAGCTGAAACAATTTCCAATTTAAAAATATCTAAACACATAATACCATCTAATATAAATTTTTTAAAAACCATAGAAAAACTTTTAACTAATTTAGTAAAAAATCAAGGATATTTAACAATTAACCCTGCGGATTTTAAACAATTTGCAGTTGGTGAAAATTTAGCAATCACCCCAGGTAAAGTGATTTTCAAAAACAGTTTAATAGAATTAATTTGTTATACTCCAGTTACCCCAAAAGTATATACATATCCTATATTATTTGTTCCACCTTGTATTAATAAATATTATATTTTAGACTTATCTCAAGATAATTCATTAGTTAAATGGTTAATCCATCAAGGATTTGTTGTCTATATGATTTCCTGGGTAAACCCTTCGTCCGCACATAAAAACCTAAAAATAACAGACTATATCTTAAAAGGCATTGTAAAATCTATAGATATTATAAATATCCAACATAAACATCAATATTTACATGTTGCTGGATATTGTATTGGAGGAACATTACTAAATTGTGCATTATCTTATTTACAACATCATAACAACCAAAACATTAATATTACAAGTGTCACTAATTTTATGACTTTATTAGATTTTTCAAATCTAAATATTTCAGGTAATTTTATAAATAAATCTATTATTAAGTGTTTAAATAATTTAATGCTTCAAGAAGGATATTTAGATGGTAGATTATTAAATATGTTATTTAATACTCTACGCCCTAAAGATTTAATCTTGCCATACATTATTAATCATTACATATTAGATCAACCAATTAAAGAAAACGATTTTATGTATTGGAATGCTGACCCTTGTAATTTACCAATCAAAATGTATGATTTTTATTTGAAAAACTTTTGCTTAAAAAATAAATTAACTATTCCTAACAGTTTAAAATTAAATAATGTTTCAATTGATCTAAAAAACATACATTTACCGATTTTTTCAGTGGCAGGTCAAAATGATCATATTGCAAATTGGAGCTCTATATACAATAGTTTAAAACTTTATAGATCTCATGCTAATTCAGAATTTATTTTAGCGAATTCTGGACATATAAAAGGTTTAATTAATCCACCTAATAATAATAAAAATTCATTTTATACTAATAAAAATTCTGCTAAAGATCCCGACCTATGGTTAAAAAATTCTACTAAACATAATGGTTCTTGGTGGAAACATTGGATAAATTGGTTAACCAATATTAATAAAGAACAAGTGAGCTCTAAAATAATTTATCAATTCATTAATAACCATAATTTGGAAGATGCACCCGGACAATATATTCACCAAAAATTAACTAATTAACATAAGGATCTGAAAACATACTATGGAGTTTTGCTTAAGCAACGCAATACTCAATTAGAAAAATTAATAGACAGTTGCATTAAATATATGGATTATGAAGCAGATACTTTAACCAAAATTACCAAGCTTAGAAATTCATTAACTACAGCATGTGACAATAAAGATATAACTGCGATCAATAATATAGAAACTGATGTTAGAGCTTCTTTAAAACAATTATTTGCTTTAGCAGAAAATTACCCTGATTTAAAAACCGACAAGGTATTTAATAATTTACAGCAATCTATTATTGAATTAGAATCTAGCATCTCAGATCGAAGAGAACTTTATAATGATAGCGTTAACTCTAAGGAATATGCACGAAATAACTTCCGCATTTTGAAATAAATTCAAATAACTTTTTGCGCTATTTTTATTCAACTACTTGTTAAATTGATAACAAATGCGGAAGTTATTTCGTGCACATTCCTAACAATATCTCAATCGAACAATTTCCTACAAATATTATTGCTGCTTTTTTTAACTTTAATCAACATAAATTATTAACATTTGAGGCTAAAGAAATTCAAGACATAAATGTTAAAAATTTATTTCTAAATAATAAGTAAACAGGGAAAAAATAGTATTTTGTTTAAATTAAAAGAAGAAAAATCTGGTATTGTTATCAAATTGAAGAAAAAAAATCTAACTATAATATATTTAGTGAATTTATTTGGCCCATAACTAGCAATACAAGATGGGAACTTATAGAAGAAAAGATTAGCAATCAAGAGTTTACATTAACTGAATCTAGTGGAAAATGTCTAATCGATCCTGATAGCGCAAACATAAGGATTACTTTTTGATCAACCTTTTATTATTTCTGTTAGCAATAAATCAGTTGTAGTAAAAAACTTAAATATTAAATTTTTTCTTTATATAACATTATTTATACTGGTAATGCTAATATTGCTAAATTTAGATAATTGGTATATTGATTTTATAAATCGTTTAAATAAAATATTTAACACTAATTAGCAATATAGATTTTTTGGTTTAATTGCTACAAAACTTGAATTACATTCATAATCATTATGTTCTTGTTTTGATTCTTGCCCTTGCTTAGATTTTAGCTCTTGCTTTTGTTCTTGCTTTGATGAAATTAGATCAAATATACAACCATTGTTTTGTAGTCTTAAGCTGAAATTTTCTTTTTGTAAAAACTTAACATACATTAACAAATTCACAATATAATTTAAATATTCTTCATCTTCATCACCACTTTTAGTTTTTTTCGTAACAGGAAAGATTTCTGGATTATCGTTAAGTAGATTTTTATTTAATAAAGATAAGCTAATTTTTTGAGCAATATCGATTCCTCCACTATGGATATTAAATGCCCAAGATAATCCATTTTTGACCCATTCTCTTTGTTCTACGATGGAAATTTGAGGATCAGCAAGTTTAATTAATGTAAAATCAGTTAATTTTAATAAAGCTTTAAAATAATAATTTAAACCTGGATTTATACAGGTTAAAGTTTCAATACATTTATCTATCAAAGGTGGACTTAACTTGTTTTCAGTAAAATCAGCTAATTCCCATAAAGCATTTGCATTTAGTAATTCAAACGATATTTTTTTAGCCATTTTTAATAATGATCCAAAATTTTTTTCATTTAAACTTGGCAATTGTGCATAAAAATTTTTTTCTAAATCACTTAATTGCCTAGGTTTAGATTTTATTATTTCTAAAATATCCTCAGAAAGACAATTAACTTTCGACCTCAAAAATTTACATATTTCATCCAAATCTAATTCTCGTTGTGCTGATAAATTAAACCGCACGCAACTCAACATCAATTCTTCTTCTTTATACGCATAATAGCAACTATCTTGAGAGTTATTAGATATACTAGGATCATACATATAAACTGGAGATACTGGTAAAAAAGTTTCAAAAAAATCATCTGCCATTTCAGGAGATAAAAAATTTATAATACATTTAGAATAATTATCATTAGATTTATAAAATAAAAATTCTTTGATTTGTATATTCTTTAAATTAGAACTATCCGCATAAGAATTGTATCTATAAATCATATAATTAACTTCTTTAATGCTTTCCTCTTTTTTTTCCCACATAAAATATGTTTTCCTTGGTTTATTATTATCAAATATATAAAAAATAAATTTATTTTTAACTTTAATTTTAGTTTAATTTATTTTTAACCAAAGATATTAGCAATAAGATTTATAATAATCAACATATGTCATCATATATTTATTTTACAAATATCACTCAGCTAATAAACATTGTAGATAAGTTGTGTATAGGGGTAAAAAATCCGCCGAGCAAAAAACTCAGCGGTAAAACTTTAAACTCTCTGTAGAAAGACTGTGGAATTATATATTATATGTAATTCCCAAACCTAACCCTAAGGAATTTTTTAACCTTATTTCAATAGGAGCATTAGGATTTTCTTTAGATTTAACTTTAAATGCAGACATACCTTTCCATACAGTTAAAGCTTGTACACTAAAATTAGAATTTAATTTATGTTCAAAAGTAGCTTTAATTATAGGAATAAGCTTAGATTGTTTAAAAGTATGAGTTATAGGTACAGTTCCAGGCAAACCAGAATCAAAAACTTGATACCTTGCATTTAAATTAGATAAAGACATCCCTAACATTAAATTTAAGCTATTTTTGTCTTCTAAAAAATTAATTTTACCTATACCCCCTAAGTAAGCATGACTATGCTTTATCATAGTTCTATAAGAGACAAATCTTATACCAACTGGTATTAGAACCCCCATAACTATATTACCTTCTTGTATAGTTATTGTTTTTTTTAGACTTTTATATGTCTCACATCCAGCTTCTATTCCCCAATTACTATTAAACATTTGTCTAACAAAAGGATTTAAACCTAATGCTGGTTTAGTGGAGAATATATTTTCCCCATAATTAATTTTAAAACCAGTTTTAGAATAAATAGCATTTATTCCAAATAACCAATTTTTACTTAAATCATAATCTACATTATCTGCAATAGCTGAAGACACTTGTAAAGCGCAAGCTAATGTAAAAGGTATTATTATATTGTACTTAGATAATAAATTTATTTTAATATTTTTCACAAAATTTAACCTTAATTTTTATTTAATTTAATCTATTAATACCACGAAGCAAATAATTATTAAATAATACCTGCTTTTAGGAGTAACTTATTAGCTGCTCCTATATTTGCTGCAGCTAAATTTTTACACGAAACAGGATCAGAAAGTGAAATCCTATCTACAATTGCATCTAAAACTCCTGGATGATTACGTTCAACTTCAGCTATATATTCAGCTTCTTGTTCGCTTTCAACAGTAAAATCTACATCAATATTTAAATCAAGACTTACAATGTTTCTTGCAGCTTTACGACAGTGTTCCTCAAAAGCATTTAACCTTAGAGGAATTTCTATATCATTCAATAGCTCATCCACTCGATTATTAATTATTCTTTCTTCTGAAGCTTCACTTGCTATTGAAGCATCGTCGTCTACTGCTTCTGAAGAATCATCTGCTGCTACCAACGGAGTATCGCTTGCTACTGGGGCATCGCCTACTTCTGAAGAATCATCTGCTGCTACCAACGGAGTATCGCTTGCTAATGGAGCATCGCCTACTTCTGAAGAATCGTCATCTGACGCCAGCGGAACATCACCTGCTACCGCTGCCGCTAAATTACGAGCATAATTATGTTGCCTAATATAAGCATCAATTGTACTTGCTGAATCATTTATCACATCATTATTTCTTAAGATATCCAAAACTCTCATATGCATCTCATTAGAAGGATCTAATTTATTCATGAACAGTAAAAACATTTCATTCCAATCTTCAATAGCAGAAGCAAAATCATTTAACATTTCTTCATTATCTGAATATTTATCCCATAATGCATGTAGTAAATCCTGACAAAGTAAATTTGTTCTATTAACTAATATATTTTCTAAAGCTACAATAAAAGTATCTATATTTGAATTTTGATGTGCGATTATTTTAGATAACAAAGTATAGCTAGAAGCATACTTTGCCATTGTTGTTAAACTTTCAGACTTTAAATCTCTTATTTTTAATGCAAAATTATCTGTTTCTGTTAAAAAAATTTCCTCATAAACCCTTACAATCTTATGACCTCTTTGCGGGTCTTCAGGATCTATACGATTATGAACTTCTTCAATTAAATAATTTAATATCTCTCCTGTTACATTTACATGCTTAACAACTTCTGTGATCACATCAATATTAGCTAAAAAATTATCAGATTCTTCCGTAGCAATTTGCGACCTTATTGCTAAAAGCAAATTTTGATCTTCTAGAGAAATTCCTTCTAATGTAGCAGGAACAGTAAAATTTTCATCCGGATTATTTCCCCAAACAAATCTTGAAAATATTTCAAATTCTACTATATTACGCAACGTGCGTGAACTATAAGCCATACAATATTTCCCCTTGAAAAATATAAAAATTAATTAAACTCTATGTTTTAACCTTGATGTTTTTTTAGCTTCAATATTCTTTAAATAAATATCATAAATGCAAGTGTTTTCTTTACATAACCTTGAAAAACCAACACCTCTAGCACATTTTTTATCAATATTTTTGGCAATTTTTTCAATTAAATCTTTAGCTTCTTTTTTTTCTTCAATAATACTACTATTCATCATTTCAATTAACAGATCAGCAGTTTCTTCACTAAATTTAGTTATTACTTGAGAATTTAATAAATTTTCTTTTATTCTTCCTAATTGTATAGCCCCTATAGTTTGATTTGTACTACTGGTGATATCTGTATATAAAGTACTTTCACTATAAGTACTTTCAGCTATTACTATACCAGAAAAAGAAGAATGTGACCTCGAAAAATTTTCTAAATTTGACGGAGTAACTGGAACATTTTCTAGCCATGGCAAAACTTTACTACTAGTTGATTGATCAAGATGAATAAGTTGAACCCTTTCTTGATTCTCTTCATCTAAAAATCCCCCCCCTACATCTCCTCCATTACCTTCATCACCCTTAGAAACAACATCTGAAGTTGCGCCCACCGCGCCACAAACTAAAGTTTCTTTTGATCGCAAATTAAATTCTTGAGCTTTAATTAATACATTACAAACTATTAATTCAATGGTAGAATCTAATGAATTTTTTATTGCCCCAAGCTCTTGTGAGACCCATTCTTCTCTTTCATTTCTAGTGTCTAGCGCGTAATTTATTACTAAATTTCTAAAAGTTAACAAAATAGAGTTTAAATATTCTTCAACCTCATCAACATTAAGATTTTGAATATCTAACTGTTTAATATCATTTACAGTTTTTATACTATTTTTCTTACTTTCTTGATTGGTTATTTTTTCTTTTTCACTATTAAAATATCCTATTTTAGGTTGTATAATTATTTCATTAATTTTTTTAATAATATTACTTCTATATGATGTAAAATATGAATTATTATAAAGATTATAAGCATGATTATTAGTTATATCTTTAAGGACTTTATGAATAATTTTTGAAAAGTTATCATATACTTCTGTTACTTTAGAAAATCTGTTTATGGTTAATTCATCTGGACCACCAAAAAATGATAATTTTCTAAAACAAGCAGCTGAAGAAAAATTTTTTACAGCTAAAGCTGCTATAAACTCCGCTTTTAATCTAGCTAATTTAGGATTTATATTTACTTCTTCAATAATATTTTTATAAATTTCTTTATCTAACATAAATTCAATCCTTTCCTGTACAACTTTTTTAATAATTATTTTATTTTTAATCTTATATTTATATTTGTAGTTATACTAAAAATAATTCTCTTTGTCTAGAATATTTTTTTTAATAATATAAAAATTATTTTTAGATATTTTTATATTACCTAAAAATAATATTTTGAAACAATATTTCTTAAATAATCTGCTATAACTATATAAATAAGCTATTATAAAATATGATAAATAGATCTATCTATAAAAAATTTAATTAATAATTTTAGTAATTAATGACACGCAAAATAATACATAGGATGGAAAACTAAAAATGATTATACCCAATAACTTAAATCTTTGGTTGTATACTTCAATATTCATTTTAAGTGCTTTTAGTTTAGATTTTTACTTGGAAAAATATAAACTAAAGCAAAATTGTTTTAAAACTGCAGCTATAGTTTCTATTGGATGGATTTTAGCAGCTTTAATTTTTAATGGATTATTATGGTATTATTTAAAAATCAACTTAAATAACACAATTGCAGACCACAAAGCTTTAGAATTTTTAACTGGATATTTATTAGAAAAATCATTGTCTTTAGATAATATTTTTATATTTGTGTTAATTTTTAAATATTTTAATATACCTAGTAATTACCAAAGATTAGTCCTAAATTATGGAATCATTGGAGCAATATTTTTTAGATTATTCATGATTTTTTTTGGGATTTGGCTAATTAAAAAATTACATTGGATCTTATATATTTTTGGCGGGATCTTAATAATCTCTGGAGGAAAAATTTTAATATCTAGTTTGTTTGTAAAAAAACCAATTAAAGAAGAAATAGATTTAAATAATAATTTGATTATTAAATTATTTTCTAAGTATTTTCGAACCACTAAAGAATTAGTTAAAGAAAAATTTTTTATTATTAAAGAAAACAAATTATATGCAACTCCATTATTTTTAGCATTAATTTGTATAGAAGTTAGTGATATTGTCTTTGCAACCGACAGTATCCCTGCAATTCTAGTGATATTAAATGATCCATTTATAATTTTTACTTCTAATATATTTGCGATTTTTGGACTTAGAGCATTATATTTCTTTTTAGCAATTGGAGTCGGTAAATTTAAATTTTTACAAGAAGGGATCGCAATTATTTTAATGTTTATCGGTACAAAAATATTATTTGAAATTAAATTACCAATAGTTATAACTTTGATTTTTATAATAACTATAATTTGCTCAAGTATTATAGCTAGCTTTTTATTTGTTAAACAAGAAAAACAAGATTGAAACACTAATAAATATGAATTACTTGCCTCTAAAAAAGAGGCAAGTTCCTAAGATCGACAAATACTTAATCTTCTTGAGAATTATTATTTAAATGCTCTTTTAAAATATCTCCTAATTTAGCTGAAATTTGAGAATTATTTTCTAAAGCATCATCTTTGGATTTTAAACTTAATTGTATATTTCTATTTTTACCATCTATATTAGCAATTTTTAAATCTAATTTAGCTCCAATAGTTAAATCGATATTTGAAGATTTTTTTAATTCATTAATTTTAATTACTCCATCTACCATAGGAGCTAAATTAACTATTACTTGTTCATCTTCTATACTGCTAATATTTCCAGAAACTAAAGAACCTTTGGGATTTAGATCAGTATATTCAGTAAATTCATTTTGATCTAGCTGTTTAATTCCTAAAGAAATTCTTTCTCTTTCTACATCTATAGATAAAACTACAGCTTCTACCTCTTGTCCTTTTTTATAATTACGTACTACTTGTTCAGAAGGTTCATCCCAAGACAAATCTGATAAATGGATTAATGCATCAATACCACCATCCAAACCTAAAAAGATCCCAAAATCAGTAATAGATTTAATCTTTCCAATAACTCTATCACCTTTATTATGAGTTTTAGCAAAAACACTCCAAGGATTATCTATGCATTGTTTCATACCTAAAGATATTCTACGACGATCTTCATCAATTTCGATAACCATAATCTCAACTTCTGATCCAACTTGCACTACTTTACTTGGATGAATATTTTTATTAGTCCAGTCTATTTCAGAAACATAAACTAATCCTTCTACGCCTTTATCTATTTCTACAAAACAACCGTAATCAGCTATATTAGTAACTTTCCCTGTTAATCTACTACCAACCGGATATTTTATAATTACATCATCCCAAGGATCTGACTGTAATTGTTTAAGCCCTAAAGATACTCTAGGTTTTTCTTTATCAAATTTTAAAACTTTAACTTCAATTTCTTGTCCAACCGAAACTATTTCTTTAGGATGCTTAACCCTTTTCCAAGCCATATCAGTAATATGTAATAACCCATCTAATCCACCTAAATCAACAAAAGCTCCATAATCTACTAAATTTTTAACTACTCCATGGATTATTTGACCTTCTTGAAGATTTTCAATTAAGGCTTTACGCTCTTCACTATTATCTAGTTCTAAAATTGAACGTCTAGAAACTACTATATTATTACGTTTTTGATCAACTTTAATAATTTTAAACTCTAATTCTTTACCTTCTAACTCTATGTTATCTTTTACTGGTTTAACATCTACTAAAGAACCTGGTAAAAATGCTTTTACTAAACCTATATCTACCGTAAAACCACCTCTAACTCTACTATTAACTAAACCTTTAACTGTCTTATTTTCTTTATATAATTCTACCAAATCATCCCAAGCTTTAATTTTTTTAGCTTTTTCTCTAGATAAACGAGTTTCTCCCATCCCATCTTCCAAGGCTTCGACCACAATATCTACATAATCACCAACATTAACTTCTAACTGATTTTCATCTGACATAAACTGTTTTATAGGTATATAACTTTCTGATTTCAGCCCAGCATTTACTACTACGTGATCTTTACTTATATTAATGACCTCGCCTTTTAGTAATACACCCAAATGGATCTTATCCGCAACGCTTTCTTTAAATAATTTACCAAACTCAGTTTCGGTCATAATATACTTACCTCAAAATAATCAATTTAACTTGGTTCATAATAATACTATATACTTCGTCAATACTCATTGTCGTAGTATCTATACATATTGCATCTTTAGCTGGTTTTAAGGGAGCAAGAGCACGCTTACTATCTCTTAAATCCCGCTCAGATAATCCTTCAATACGGTTGTATAGCTTACCATCAACTACAGACTCCTTCAACTGAACATGACGCCTTAATGCCCTAACTTTAGGATCTGCATCTAAAAAAAGTTTCAAATTGGCTTTTGGAAACACAACTGTACCCATATCTCTACCATCCGCAACCAACCCTGGAAAACGTAAAAACTCACGTTGTTTATCTAGCAAAACTTTCCTAACCATAGGTAAAACAGCTAATTTAGACGCTAAATTAGCACAAAATTCACTACGAATTTCAATAGTAACATCTTGTGATTCTTGATGTAAATTTTTTAAATAAACAGCTTTATCCACTATATTTAACTCTAAATTTAACGCCAAACTAGCTAATAACTGCTCATCTACATTAATATTTAATGAATTTTTATTATACCAGACATAAAACAATGCTAACCCACGATATAGTAATCCACTATCTAAAAAATTCCACCCTAATTCTTGAGATAACTTGCAACTTACAGTTCCTTTACCTGAACCTGCAGTGCCATCAATAGTTATAACTGGAGCTAAATTTTCTGTGATTAAATTCATAATTTATAATTTATAATATTTTAACTTTAATACTTTAATTATTATTACTAGCTAAACCATTATACTCTAGTAAAGAATTTATATTAGGTTTATTAGCTCTAAAGCTAATATATAAATCCATCGCATCTTTAGAACCACCCATTTGTAATATGTTTTCTAAAAACTTTTTTCCTAAATCCTTTTGAAAATTTACCTTATTAATATGTTTAGGATCATGAAAAGCCATATATGCATCAGAAGCTAACACTTCGGCCCAACTATAACTGTAATATCCAGCTGCATAACCACCCGCGAAAATATGAGAAAATCCATGTTGAAACCGATTAAATTTAGCAACAGGAACTACTGTGACTTTAGCTCTAGCAAGATCTAAAAATTGCTGTACATTAGGCAATAAATGATTTTCATCAGAAGACCACATGTGTAAGGTAAAATCAAAAATCGCAAATTCTAATTGTCTTACCATAAACATCCCAGCATTATAATTTTTAATTTTAATTAAACTATTAAATTGCTCTTTAGATATTGGCTGTTTAGTTTGATTGTGGATTGCAACACTGTTTAAAAAATCCCAATCGTAAGCCCATTTTTCCATAAATTGACTAGGCAATTCTACTGCATCCCAAGAAACCCCATTACATCCAGCAACACTTATATAATCAACTTGAGTCAATATATGATGCAATACATGCCCAAATTCATGCAATAATGTTACTACTTCATGATGATATAATAATGGATCATTCGAAACACTCTGATTAAAATTGGTAATTAAAAACGCAATTGGATGTTGTAAATTAGAATTATGCTGCTTGTGTCTCGATAAACAACTTCCCATCCAGGCCCCACTTTGTTTATTATCCCTTACATATAAATCCATATAAAAAAACCCATACAATTTACCTTGATTATCAGTTACTTGATATAATTTAACCATAGGATCCCAACTATCAAATTCATGGATTTCTTTAACATTAATTCCATATAATTTATTAACTAAATTGAACATCCCGGATAATACTTTGCTTAAAGCAAAATAATTACGTAATTCTTCAGAAGGTAAATTATATAAATGTTCTTTATATTGTTCGGCATAGTAGGTTATATCCCAAGGTTGTAGATCTATAATTTGATCTTTAGATTTTGCAAATTCTTGTAATTTTAAAAATTCTTTTTTAGCAATTGGCACACTTTTAACTGCTAATTCATCTAAAAAATTTAGTACTTCTTTGGTAGATTTTGCAATTTTTCGTGACAAAGAATATTCACTATAATTTTTAAATCCTAATAAGATTGCTAATTCATAACGTAATTTAATAATATCTTGCATTATTTTACTATTATCAAATTTAATAAATTCTTTAGGAAATTGCTCTGAAGCTTTAGTAACTTGGGCTTTATATACAATTTTTCTCAATTCTTGATCTTTAGCGTAACGTAACACTAAATCTACTGAAGGTGCATCTAAAGTTACCACCCAACCATCTGGTTTGGCATGCTTAATTGCATTTTGTTTAGCTATAGCCATAAAATACTCTGGCAATCCATTTAACTGTTGCTTATTATTTGGAGATATATAATAAGTCCAACTTTGAGTTGCATCCAACACATTTTTCGAAAATTCATCAGACAATTTGCTAAGATTAGTCGTAATTTCTTTATACCTAGTTTGTTGTTCTTGAGTTAAATCCACACCTGCTAATTTAAAATCTAACAATAAATTCTCAATAATTTTTTGTTGCGCAATATTAAGTTGTTTAAAAATTTCTGCTCTAGATAATTGTAAAATCTTTTGATGCAATTGTTTATTTTGTAATATCTCCGCATTAAACTTAGTTAATTTCGGTAAAATTTTACTGTACACTTCACGTAACTCTTGATTATCTTTAACTGCATGTAAATGCGACGTCATATTAATGATCTGATCTAATTCAGCACCCGCATCTTCTAACGGTTGCATAATATGCTCCCAAGTAAGCTGTTCTTGAGATTTGTTAATTACAGTTCCAACTGTTTTTTGGTAATTTAAAATTTTATTATCAACTTCTATCAACAAATTTTTAGGTAAAACTTTACTAAATTTAGGTAAAACTTTACTAAATTCAGGAAAATTAAAATTTTCGGAGGATCCATATTCACTATATAACATAACTATTATCCATATAAATACATTAAATTTTTTAAATAATATTTTCATTTATAATATTCTTACTTTATTAATATTCTTACTTTATTAATATTCGATCATTTCAGTACGTCTTTAGATTCATCTGAAGCATTCTCTACTTCTTCATCAATCCGTTGCATACCAACTAAATTTTCATTATTAGATAAATTAATCAATTTTACTCCTTTAGTATTCCTACTTACTATAGAGATTTCATTTACCCTGATCCTAGCTAAAGTACCTTGATCGCTAATTAGCATTAATTCATCATTATCAAAAACTTGTAATGCCCCAACTACTTTACCATTGCGCAAATTAGTCTGAATAGCTTTAACTCCCTGACCACCTCTCGCAACTATTGGAAACTCACTAATATCCGTACGTTTCCCAAAACCATGCTTAGTAGCAGTTAAAATTGTACCGCTTTCTTTAACAACAATTAAAGAAATTAAATTATGATCAGACTTTAATCGAATACCTCTAACACCTTTAGCAGATCTACCCATCGAACGGATCTGTTCGCTTTTAAACCGCACTGCTTTACCTACATCTGAAGATAAAATTACATTTTCTTGTTCCCCAATTAACTCTACTCCTATCAACTCATCCCCAGCTGCTAAATCTATGGCAATGATCCCTGAATTACGTGGTTTTTGGAATAAATTTAACGGTACTTTTTTCACAGTACCTTGTTTAGTCGCCATAAATACAAATTTATACGTCGCAAAATCTTTAATTGGCAAAATCGTACTGATCCGTTCATCATTACTTAAATCTAATAAATTAACTATAGGTTTACCCTTGGAAGTCCTACTAGTAATTGGCACTTGATACACTTTCAACCAATATACTTTACCTAAATTAGAAAAACACAATAAAGTATCATGCGTATTAGCAATTAATAACTTTAAAATACAATCTTCATCTTTAACTGCAGCTGCTAATTTACCTTTACCACCACGATGTTGGGCTTGATATAAATTAATTGATTGTGATTTTATGTAACCAGTATTAGATAAAGTTACCACTACATTTTCTTCAGAAATTAAATCTTCAACTGAAAGATCTTGATGTAAAGAAATAATTTCAGTTTTTCTAGGATTTGCAAATTGAGTTTTAATAATTTCTAATTCTTCAGTAATAACTTGCATCAATCTTGATCTGTTCGTCAAAATATATAAATATTCTTTGATTTTATTTAATAATTCTTGATAATCTGTAATGATCTTATTATGCTCTAACGCTGTTAATCTTTGCAATTTTAAATCTAAAATCGCTTGCGCTTGTATGATAGATAATCGATATTTTCCAACATCTACTTGCATTCCATAAGTTTTATCGTTTTCAATTGAACTAGAAACATCCATATTTACATTTGTTAATGTTAAAAATTTACTAATTTCTCCGATTGGCCATAACCTATCTATTAAAACTTCTTTAGCTTCATTAACATTTTTAGAAGCTTTAATTAAAGTAATAATTTCATCAATATTAGCAATAGCAACTGCCAAACCTTCTAAAATGTGCGCTTTTTCTCTAGAAGTTTTTAAATCATGTTCAGTACGCCTTAAAACTACTTCGCAACGATGTTGAATAAAACACTCTAATATCATCTTTAAAGTAAGCAATTTAGGTTGATTACCAACCAATGCCACCATGTTGATCCCAAATACACATTGTAATTGAGTAAGTGAATATAAATTATTAATTACTAAATCTGAAGATTCTCCTCTTTTAAGTTCAATAACAACTCGCATGCCATCTTTATCAGATTCATCACGTAAATTAGAAATCCCTTCAAGCTTTTTTTCTTTAACTAATTCAGCAATTTTTTCAATTAATCTAGCTTTGTTAACCTGATAAGGTAATTCATAAATAATTATCGACTGTCTACCACTCGTTTCATGAGTCTCGATTTTTAATCTACCACGAATATAAATTTTGCCTTTACCAGTTTTATATGCTTCCACAATTCCTGATTTTCCATTAATAATTCCTGCGGTTGGAAAATCTGGTCCTTTAACAATTTTAATTAATTCATCTATCGTTGTGTTAGGATTTTTAATTAATTCTAAACATCCATCTATAATTTCAGCTAAATTATGCGACGGAATATTAGTAGCCATACCAACCGCTATTCCTGAGGTACCATTAATTAATAAATTAGGTACTTTAGTCGGTAAAACTTCTGGCAATAGCTCAGTATCGTCATAATTTGGAACAAAATTAACTGTTTCTTTTTCTAAATCTGCTAATAATTCGTGTGCTATTTTGGACATGCGAATTTCGGTGTACCGCATAGCAGCAGGAGAATCCCCATCTATAGAACCAAAATTTCCTTGACCATCTATTAAAGGATGCCTTAAAGAAAAATTTTGTGCCATTCTAACAATTGCATCGTAAATCGCCACATCCCCATGCGGGTGATACTTACCAATAACATCCCCTACAACTCTTGCAGATTTTTTGTAAGGTTTATTCCAATCGTTATTTAATTGATGCATCGCATACAAAATTCTACGATGTACTGGCTTTAAACCATCTCTAACATCTGGTAATGCTCTTCCTACAATTACGCTCATTGCGTAATCTAAATAAGATTGCTTTAATTCTTCTTCTATGTTTATGCTACTAACTAATTCTGACATGATGTTCCTTATTTAAGTTCCCAACAATCGTGGTTAGAAAGATAATTAAGATAATAATTAAAATAATATTAAAGATTTATAAGGTAACATAAATGAAAGAAATATTAAATCATATGATACAGGGCCAGGGCCAGATCATCTAAATTTTACAAATAATACTTGACAAGGATCGACAAATATAAGGAATCATGATCAAATTAGATTTTTATTGAAGTGAAAGAGTAAAAATCTAATACAGCCAACAGATTTATTATCACATTTTAGCGAATTAACCGATCCAAGAGTAGATAGAACCAATTAGAGATTGTTTTGTAAAATTGGATGAAATCCGTTTCTAAAAAAATAGATGGATATTTATAGCTATTGACGCGATGGGCCGTCAACATGCTATAGCTAAAAAAATAATTTTAAAAATATTGAGTATGATTGATAGTTGTTGAGATCTTGGAATTGATAGACTTTTTGTTGTTTAATGTAAGTTGTAAATTTAAAAAAGATAAAAATTATGTTATATAATTCTTGTTAGTTAGTAATAAAATCGTTATGGAATTTTCATTGACTTTGACATATTTGTTCAATTTGTTGTTTATCATTAATTGCAAAATTAATTGAAAACAAGATAAATCAAGAAATAAAACATCAACCTTTATTAGATACTTTCCGAAGGTTGCTTACCAAAGCACCAAATAATATCATCAATCTATAAATTCATTTGTATATGCAGATATAAATATAAAAAATTTTTAACTATATTTAATATATACACTAAAAAAATAAAAACTAAAAAATTTTCACAATAGGTGTACTATGCCAAAAACAACAATTCCAGAAGAATT
The DNA here is from genome assembly GCA_903827925.1 of uncultured Francisellaceae bacterium. GTDB lineage: Bacteria > Pseudomonadota > Gammaproteobacteria > UBA6186 > Azoamicaceae > UBA6186. The sequence continues at coordinate 4,877 of CAIKKE010000076.1, read as the reverse complement.
TACTATAGAAGATTTAACAAAAGATCTACAAAAAATTATAGACAAAAATACTGTTGATAGTTTAATAACATTATTAGATATAATGCTTAATCATTCTGAATTGCTTTCATTTCATTTTATAAAAAGCAGTATGGTTGTTGGCATTAATGATTTTAACAATAACCTTGAAAAGCTTTTGGCTGTCCCAAGACCAGACAAAAATGCAAATGAATTGAATATAAAAATTCATCTATTAATTTATCTTTTTAAAAATCTGAACATAAATTTAACCGGCTCTAAGATTACAGACAAGCATGTTATATCAAATCAAACCAATGTTAGTGTATTAATAGGTTTATATCTAAATCCCCATGAAAATGAACAATTAAAAAATGAAATATTTGGTTATATTTTGAACAGACAGAATCCACCCGAGAATGAAAAACTATTAATTGATATATGTGGAAATCAGGTTCTAACATCTCAAGACATACACAAATTATTGGCTGCAATAAGAACAAACAAAGAAAAGGAGACTATACCGCAAAAAATTATTATGCTGAAAAGTTTATATTTAAACCCTAATGCAGATGAAAAAATCAAGGAAGAAATTGCTACTATACTTATCTCAACAGACCCAACAAAACCAAATATAATATATGACCTTGTTTTTCAAAGTAAAGTATCAGAATTATTAAAAAAAACAAAAAACAATCCTACCCCAAAGGACATACAAAATTTAAATGAAATTTCAGAATCAATTGCAAAAACAGGAATTTCACCTTGTTTATTCTCCGATCCTTCTTATAAAAAAATTATAGATTTAATGATTACACCTATAGTTGAACGCCAAAATACAATTCTAGAGTTGTTAAATTCAACAAACAATATTGATCTTAGTTATATAATAGAAAAATTATCTACAGCTAATGATATAAATGAAAAAAGTTTATTAAACTTTTTTCGAAATCCTGATTTAAAAACACAAAATTGGGAACAATTATTGCTAACAATAGAAGGATTAAGTGATAGCAAAAAATATGCCATGTTATTGGGTTTGTTTTTAAACCCTAACACACCAGAAATATATAAAAAACATATTTTCAAACATGCTGAAGAATTTCCAGCAAATTGTTTGACTTTACATGGGAAAATGAAGTTAACAGAAGAAATTTATAATATTGAGTTTAAGAATAAAGTATCAGAATTATTGAAATCATTAAAAAAGGAAGAAAATAAAGATTTTTTAAGGTGCATACAAGGTTTAAAGGAAATTTTTACATCAATGGAAAAATTTAAATTCAATTTAATAGATATTTTATTTGAAGATGAGAATTACAAAAAAATTATAGATTCAATTATTCAACATATAACTTCTGTAGGTGAAGAAAAAATCGTAAAGTTATCGGAAATAATGTCATTTTTAGATCCTGTAAATGTTCCAATACCAAACAACTTTGATGACTTGGTCGCTAAATATCTGGTTTACCAAACAGACGAATCACATTTAAAGATGAATCATTTGAAATCCGATATAATAATTAATTTATTTAAAGATAAACACGTACTTGATCATCACCTAATATCTAAAATAATAAACTTTATAACTGTTCATAAGAATATTAATTTGGATGTATTTGTAGGTTTATATTTAAACCCCAATGTTACCAAAGAAGAGAGAAAAAAAATATTAAAAACATATTTAAATCATGCAACCGAATATAGATCACAAGATTATTTTCCATATTCACCAAAGACTACTAAAGCCTTTTTTCATCAAGACAAGATATATTATTTCATAGAACAGCTATTTAAACATGAAAAAGAAGATGTTTCTTCAAAAATAAATGCTCTAATAGATGAATTTACCAGGATATTTCCTGAAATAGGGGGGGCAAATAAAAGTGTTTATGAAAAATTTAAAAATAACATATTTGTTGACATGATGATTCATATAATTAATCATCCTGATTTAACTAAAAATATATTTTTAAAAATTTATTCATATTTAAATGAAAAAAAATTCGATTGGAATTCTTTATTTAAATCTATAGTTAAACTAAATGAAGAAGACAAAAAAAAACTTATGGAACCAATAGAAGCAACAATACGCACACCAATGAAAAATTTAGTTGTTATGAATCGCGCCAGAAGCGAATATCATCAGCAAAACCAAGTTAAAAAAAATTCTATAAAGAACTTACCTACTGATGTGTTGTTAACAATTTATTCTTATTATTACCAACATAGTGATAAATTTTCATTATATTTTACAACTGATCCATTGAAGTTACATATTGTTGATGAAAACACTAAACTACGTGACTTTCTAATTGCAGAATTAGATAGTATAGCAAGCAAGATACATGCAAAATTAAATCCAGAAAGAGAAACAAAACCTTCAATGTTAGATTGTTTATTATTGCCCTTTGCTGATAGAAAAAAATTAAAATATCAAATTCCATCTTCCTCAGATACTATACCTATACCACCAGCACTATCAGCATCATCTTCTACTCTATTACCTGCTACTGCTGTATCACCTGATACTGATTTTGCTCCAGCACCTCCTCCTCACCACAAAAAAACAGCTTGGCAATAAAAATTGTTAGAAAAAATATTTGTTAAATATTTAAAAATGAACTAATTAATGTATTTTATTGTCTATAATTTATAAATGGAATTGTTTTTAAATTTCTTATAAAATTATAAGGTATTAAAATGCGTAAATTTAGGCAGCTTGCAAGTTATACAGAAGATTATGTTGACGTTAATAAACAATCGTTGTTTGAGAATGAAATTCAAAAAATTTTAGCGCAAATAAAACAAATTTCTAACGAAGAATTAAAACGCACTGAAATTTACACACAAATAAAGTTGTTGTTTAATGGGGGGGGGCATTTATCAGAATCATTTAAAGACAATAAATTATGTCATGCCAACATCATACAATTATTAGGTTTTATCTATAGACATGATAACAATTTATATTCTGAAATTGTTAATGAAATACTTTTAAATCCTGAAATGTATGTAGCTGAAATATTATTTTTTATTAAAAAGTTAGATTCAAAAATTTTTAATGCTAAGTTAAACACATTAAAACTAATTGATCAAACAATGATAAATTTAAGATTAAATTCTATTAAAGATAGTCTATTAGTAAAACAAGTTTCAAAATTAGGATTACAAATGGGCAATTCAGATTATGAGAGTGCTTTATTAGTAGCAGCTTCTAATCAAGATAAAAAATCCTATAAATTAAATTCTATAATATTTAAAAATATACATGAATTTGAAAATTTTATTCAAATAATCAGAGAAAATTTTAATAAAGTAGTACCTTTGGAAGTAAATTTCATAATTCCAGGACAACATTGGTCATCTGGAAAGATAAGTATAGACCATAATAATGAACCATATGCTGAAGGAGAAGAGAGAAAAAAAGTTAACTTATTAATTATGGAACCTTTATCGCCAAAATTAAGTTTTGCAATGGATATTATACGTCCGGTATGTACTCGATTCCCATCTGTTGAAGTATACGTAAATAAAGAAAAAATGCAAAATTCCAATCAAGGATGCCAAGCCTTCGCGTTTTTTTTAGGATTATTAAAAATATCTAGCTTAGAAAGTAAGTTTTCAGAAATTTATCAAGACTCGCATAACATATTTGATTATATAGAAAAATATATTAAAAATTCTCGAACAAGAAGCCAAACGGCAACAATAAATGGTAACAATAAAACGTATCAAGTACCTATTTATATGACTATTCTTCCATTGCCTTTTTTACAATTATCTGAAACAAGCAAGATATTAGATAGCGATTATTTGGTTAACGCTGGATATCAAAAATCAGAAGTGGACGCCACTAATTTAACCAAAAGCAATCAAAAATTACCAGAAAAATGGAAAAAACATTTTCAATATGATGATGTATACAAAAAAACACAAAATTCTAGATTACACCAAATATTTATCAAAATTTTAGAAAGGGCAACTATTTACTGTATAACTCATAAAGATGAAGAAATTCAAGATTCAATGCGCTCATTTACATTTGATGCCGCTAATTCAAAATTAACCACTTCTCCTCCTATTCGTAAATCCAAAGGAAGCGCCTGGCAATAAAAATTGTTATAAAACCCACATTTCGCAGCTAGCAATCTAATTTTTACAATTAAATAAACAACCAATAGATCCATATAAATAAATCATTTTTTATAATTAATTCTAAAATTAATATAAAACATAAGCTCTATTGCTAATTAATTTTTGTTGATTTCTAAAAAAATAGCTTGCAATTTAAATTTAAAAGATCATGCTATGTATTATATGTGAAAAATTAAACAACTTGGACATTTAGGATTAATAGCTGCTGTTATTAAAAAGCTCAACATCATTGAAAAAATCGACTTAAAATTGCCTGTATCTAAGGAACATGGTTCTATTGTTACTGTGGGTCAAAGAGTTGCTGCAATGATTTTAAATGGACTAGTGTTTTTAAATGACAGGTTATATATGCATCTGAATATGCAAAAAACAAAAGGTTTGATCTAAAACAAGTAGTATTATCTTTAATAGGGATTTTCAGTGCGCCACGAGGTGCACCACTACCTAAATATCCTACTTTAGGCTAACCATTTAATGGTATGATTTAAAGATACAAGTCGCAAAATCTCTCCAACAGGGTTTTCCCCTAAGGAGTTTAACGGCATACTTACCCTTCCCCAAGTATCTATTATCTTAGGTTAACCATTTTATTGGTATGATTTCAAGATATAAGGCGGCTATTAAGCGTTAACAACCATTGCACTCAAATGGGTGAGGCAAAAACCGCAGAAATTAACAGGAAAAATTAATTTTAAGCTATTATTTTTCGTCGAACTGAGGTT
>CAIKKE010000075.1 GCA_903827925.1 uncultured Francisellaceae bacterium | reverse complement strand
GATTTGATCAAGAATATTTAACAAGTCGAAGGATAGTGGAGAAAATTATATACCACGAACATGATGATCAAGTTGGCGCAGAACAAAATTGTTATCAGGCTGCATAAATAATTACAAGAAGGCAGATTTATTTACGGATACGTTTCATAGCATTTTTCAGGAATAATTTTTAACCATACAAACTGTTCTTTAGGTAATTTATAATGTAAAACCACCCAAACATCTCGTTCTGGATGGTCTTTAATATAGTCAATCTTATCTTTTCTGATCCAATAATCATCACCTTGCTTTTTCTCGGTACCACTAACCTCTAATGCAATTAACTCGATTCTTAAATTATGTACAATAATACTTAGATCTGGTTTACCTTTTTCTTCTGAATGAATGTTTTCTAAATAATCATTTCGATCTGCACCTAAACCAACAATTTTAACCTCTACTTGTGGAATATAATTAGCAAACCACTGAATAACACGATTTATTCTGACTTTTTCACGCAGCCACGCTTGAACACCATATAACTTCTTCCAAAAATTTTGTTCAAAAATTTTTAGCTCTTTACAACTAATATTTGAACCTACCGCCAAATTCATCCCTAGCCAAGTTCGCACTCTAATTGAAGTACATAATCGATCATCAATATAAACATGGACTCGATCTTGTTTTTTACCTTGTTTTGTTAATACCTTTGTAATTAATGACATATTATGCCATCCGTAAAATCTGTTTACTTTTAGCCAATGAATGAGGCTTTTTAATCAATTCTTCATACTTACCATATTCATTGCCCCAACCATCAAATCCTAGCCGTACTTGACGTGCAAAAACATCTAAACGTGGACCATCAAAATATTTACATATTTCAGCATAAAAACTTGCCGGTTTAACACTATGAGCCGTTGATGTTTCAGTAAACATAGTCTGAAACTTACCTAATGACTCTGAATTAAATTTAGCAACCCCTTTATATGAAAACAAAATCTGCTCTGTTGTGATCTGGTATGGACCAAAAGGACACGGACCTGTTTTTTTATTCCAAGTAATTAGTGTGTAAAAATTAAAACCCCATGCCGAAATTAAATCAAATGCACTTTTTAAAAATGGCTCTTTAGTTTTTTTATCTTTACTATTTGTTACCCATAACCATAAAAAACAATTATGATCAGCCCATACATTAACTGGCAATTTTAACAATTCCTCTTTAGTCATTGTAGGATAATTTAATTTTAGATCTTGGTTTGGTCTTACTGTACGTTTACCTGTTTTACCTTGATTCCAAGGTGGATCTATTACTAAACATTTATATTTTCTCATTAATTCATGCCTTAAATAGTTTTATATTAAATTTAATAATTAATGATATTATAATTTTTTAATTTTAAATTACCATTACTTTATTTTACTTGTAATACTATTAGTCTCAGAAAATCTATTTGGCTCAAGTTGATATTCTAAAAAGGTAAAGCTCAAGAAAAACAGACACAAGAAATTGAACATGAACAATTATTTGATATAGATATAAAAAAAATAGTAAACGGAAAGTCAGTTGCTGAAAGTCTTAAATCACATTTAGTACAACAATTTCAAGGTATAGAAGTAAGTGTTATCCTAATAGCAGAAAAGCTAGATAGATATAGGGTCTCGATCAAAAAAGAAAATGTGCCATCTAAATTAATTAAGCAGCAAACCGAAGATGCTATCAACAATGCTATTCAAGGTTGGAAAGAAACACAAACGATGCTGCTACAAGGAGATGCAGTAATATCACCTCAACCAGAAAAAAAACTGTACCAACAGAAAAATCACCACATGAAACAACAACAGGTACAGTAGGTGGGCGTTTAAGTCGATTTGCCGATTCAAAATTATTTGCTGTTAGTGCCCAATCAAAAGACTGATTCAACAGACACATCATCTAGATCCGCACAACTAGATGCCCTGTCACTACGCATACAGCCAGTACAAGGAGATAATGTCGGTACTGGACCTAGAGAGGCAGATGATTCTAGTAAAAAAAATTCAAAAACAAGAAGGAGGAGGTCGTGGACCTGGTGGGCGTAGATAAAGGTAGTTTAAGCATTTTAGTTAACTGATCGTTATATTTAGAGAGTGTTTAAATAACTGTGACAACCTGACATTTCAAGTTTTTTTAGATATTTACCATATTTAATTTTTATTTCTTTCAGTTAACAGTAGAATAGTTTTGTTATATAAAGTTGCAAATTTAATTTTTCATTTAAATTATAGCTTTACTTTTTTAATAATTTTACATTATAGTATAATTAAAAAGTTTAGATTTTTTTAATTAACAATAATAGTATTTTAAAATAAAAATTAATTATGGTTGGTGAAATATGGTAGAAGAAATTAACAATAAAAACACTAAAAATGAAATTTTAGATGCTTATTATGAATTATTGGAACAAGTTAAACAAAACAAAAAAATTACTAAGCAAGAAGAAAAATCCTCTCTTGAAAAGAAAGCAATATTAGAAAAAACCGCTGGTAGTTGTGCGGACGATATTGTTAAAGGTCTAGCTGATTTAAAAATGATCATCAATAAATCATTTAAAGAACTAGAAGATCAATTATTAGCTGAAAATCAAAAACTAATCGATTTAAAAAAAGCAATTACAATTTGCACTCAAGAACTTGAAGAATTATATGAAATTAAAGTTAATGCTAACACTTTAGCAGCTTTAATATTAGCCCAAAAAGAAAAGTCCATGAGTTTTGAAAAAACTATGAAAGAGCGTACTGCCAACTTTGAGCAAGAAATACAAGAAAAGCGTGCTCTTTGGAAAAAGGAACAAGAAGAATTTGAATTAGCAGCTAAAGAGCAAGAAAACTTAACCAAAAAATTAAGAATTCGCGAAGAAGAAGAATATCTTTACAAAAGAAACTTAGTTCGAGCCAAAGAGCAAGATAAATATCTTAACGATGCTGAAGCTTTAGAAAAAGAATTAACTGATCAAAGACAAGCATTAGAGAATGAATTCAAAGATAGAGAAGCACAGCTATTAGCTGCAGAACAAGAACTTTCTACTTTAAGAGAGCAAACAAAAAATTTCCCAACAGAAAAAGATCAAGCTGTTTTAGAAAAAGAAAATGCTATTAAGCAAGAATTAACTACTAAATATGAATATGAAGCTAAATTAGCTCAAACTAAAGTAGATGGTGAAATTAAAGTTTACAAACAAATCATTAGCAACTTAGAATCTAAAGTTACAGCTCTAGAAGAACAAATTGGTAAATTTACTGAAAGAGCCAGTCACGCAACCTTACAAGTTCAAGATATAGCGATTAAAGCTATAGAAGGTGCATCTAGACAACGCTACCTCCAAGTAGAAAAAATATCAGAAAGCAATAGATCAACAACAAGCTGAGAAAATAAATGACTTCTTTTAAAGAGTTTAAATAAAATTAGGTAATTAACAATCGGATATTGCTTTAAGTAAAAACAATCTGATATTATTTAAAAAGAGACAGCTAAAAAAATTCTTTAAGCTGTTTCACCGTTATAAACTTAGAAAATTATAACGTATCTCTTAAATTTTTTTAAAATGTTTTAGCTAAGCAAATGTTATGAATGATCTATTTTGTTGGGAATTAAAATTTAAATCTTGTACTTACTCAGAATCTTTGCTTAATAAAATTTGTATTCAGAACAAAATTTCAAATCATAAAGTAGATATTTTACAAATCAAAAAAGCTATCTACTATGCTAAAAAATATCATGGTTCTCAAAAAAGATTATCCGGAGAACCATATTACAGCCACCCACTAACTGTCGCTGAATTAGTTGCACCATATTGTTTTAAAACCGATATTCTAGTTACGAGTATATTGCACGATGTTATAGAAGACACTGAATTAACCAAGGATATGCTAGAATATATTTTTGATGCAAATATTGCAAGTAAAGTTGATGATTTAACTAGGGTAAAAATTGATCGAAAAATTAGTTCTGCTGAAATGGTTCAATTATTATATATTAGCAAAAAATATAATTTATTACTGATAAAAATGTTTGATCGAGTACATAACATGCAAACCATTGAAGCTAAACCCAAAGAAAAACTCATAAAATCAACAGAAGAAACGATCGAATTTTTTATAATTATTTTAATGCAATTAAGGCACACTCTACCAAGCGCTATAGAGCTAGAGAATAAACTAATGACTTTATGTTTGCAAAACATCCCTACTAGCCTACCAAAGCTATCTCAGAAAACATTTTCTTTTGAGGATGATTTCCAGCTACCTTTTCCAATTTTTCAAAATAACATATCCCTAAATAACCTCCTATATGAATAGGAACCATAATAACCAATAATCCATAAAAACCAAAGTATTTCGTTAAATATATAATACCAAAAGAAGTAATAATATACATTAACGCCCGAGATAAGGCGTAAGTGACGCTACTATAAGTAAATCTTTTAAAAACAGGTATATGTTTAAAAAAAATTGGCATGGCCAAGCCAGTTATACCTCCAAAGGAAATTAAAAATGATTGTATCAAAAACAAATGGAATGGTGTTGTTATATTGCTTAATAAATACGGACAAAGTAACACAAATATAGAAAAAATGATTAACTTTATTTTTACAAGTATCAATGGGTACACTTTATAAGTCAAACAAGCCATGAGTATTGCAATAACAAGCTGCACTAATGATACAAAAAAATTATGATGAATGATAGCCGAAGTATCATAACCAAAAGAATTCTTAAGAATATTCTGACAATGTATATATCCAAGATAAAAACACATTGGCCAAGCACAATGCATTATAAATAAATAAATAATGACTTTTTTATTGATTTTTTCTTTAGATATCATAATAGAATTGTCCGCTAAACTTGGATCCATGCTTGCTTGTTCATATCTTTTTTTCATTAATTTTTTTGCATCGGTGAAGTCGCAAGTTTCTCTGAGAGCAGTTCTAGCTACAGCCCCAATCAATGCAATACATGCACCGATCCAAAAAGCAATTCTCCATTCAAAACCATATTTTAAAACAATATCTACTATGATTAGAGCAGCTACCGTTCCTAAAATAGAAGTCACAGCAATTGATGCGACTATTGGGTATTGTATTGGTGGTTTAGTGATTTCTGTTAGATATAGCTCTGCTCCAACTATTTCACCAACAGACGATATCCCTTGACAAATTCTACATAATGTTACAATCCAAGAAGCAGCAATTCCAATTTGGCTATAAGTAGGAAGATTGGCCATAATAAGGCAAGAAATAGCCATCATAATAGTTGTTATAACAACGGTTGATTTACGACCCCAAACATCACCAATAGCACCAATAATTAATGCACCTAATGGTCTAAAAATAAAGGCAGTACAAAAGGCAAATGCTTGCAGAAGAACTGCTGTATCTGGATCAACCTTGGGGAAAAAAAGCTCATTTAGCAATGCAGCCATATGAACATAAATCATCAAATCAAAATATTCTAAAAATGTGCCTATTGATAATAAACCGAATGCCTCTCTCTGGTTAGATTTTAATGACGAAAATGTACCTATATCTCTTTTCAATTTTAATCCCCCCTAAGCTAATGCCTAACGTCTTTTAATTTATTTATTTCTTCTATCGATACACCGGTAATTAATGAAACATAAAATACTGGAAGCCCAATAAATACCATTTCTTCTATCAAGTAGCTTGTAACAATTTCTGGGTTGTCAGATAAAAAAGTAGCGATTTTTTCTTTTTCTACTTCAATCACAGTTTTTATAAGTTTTCTTTTTTCAGTATAATTCATGTTAAAACACTTTAAACTATTAATCTTGCAGTATATTTTTCATCTTGTAATTTATCATAGTTTAACCAAGTAAATTCTTTTTCTAAAATAGCAAAACGCAATTTTTCTAAGTTCTCATCTATGTTTGGTAATGGAATTAAAGATGCTGCTCTATAATGAAAACCATAAAAATCTATATTTAATTTAAAGCATATCTGTTGTAACGACTTAACATTTTCGATTAAATCATCAATAAATATAATTGTCTTTGGGTAATAATTATATTTTTTT
>CAIKKE010000074.1 GCA_903827925.1 uncultured Francisellaceae bacterium | reverse complement strand
GTTTTCTTAATATCTTGTGGTGGGATGAGTTTTGATAATTAAACTAATGATTGCATTCATGTTTGCTATCTAAATTTTTAATATCAATTTTTGAAAGGCCAGTAATTCTTGAAATTTCATTACAACATATACCAGCTTGCAACATTTTGAAAGCAGCTAATTTTATACCTTCCTGGATGCCCTGCTGCTTACCTTCCTGGATGCCCTGCTGCTTACCTTCATGTATACCCTTTTGAAAACCTTCACTAACCCATTGCTCTGCCATAGTAGACATAATACTACTCTCCTTAACTAAAGATATTTCATCTAATGCTTCTTTAAATTTTATTTTATCACTAATTTCAGCTTTTTTCATTATATAATATAGTGTATTATCTAAATAAACTAATAGAAAGTCACGATCAACGTTAGTTGCAATTTTTAAAATTAATTCTTTTAGTTGATTTGTTAAAAGTAAAAAATCCCTATCATAGATATGTTTTTGAACTAATTCTAACAGCCCAGACAATTTATGGGTTTTAATTTCCTCATCTGAGAACTTATTGGTATCAATAACTCGAAGTGGGCGCAGAAAAAATTCTCTAGCTAAATCTTTGTTAATAAATAAATCAAAAAAATCTGTTGGTTCCGGGTAAGGTGTTTTTTTTCCATGATAATATAGCAATGGAAACACTAAAGGCAAATATTTGCAGTTAGGATTTTGTTTTAAATGATTGTCGATTATGGATAACTGATATTTTATGAATCTAAAAGCCATCAGGTGCTTAGCAGTCGATTGATGTTCCAGAGCTAGATAAATGTATCCTTGCTGCTCTTCTTCTACATTAACCTTATAAACAATATCGTCTATATATTCTTTTAATTCTTCATCAATATAACTTTCTTTACAAATTACTAAACTATTTAAATCTATTTTAGCTAATATACCTCGTGGTAAATGTACCTCAAAAAAATCTCTAGCAATTTGCACGTCAGACAAACTTTGTCTAAAAAATCTATCGTGCGGATTATATATTTTATGCATTAAACTTCCTATTTATCATTTAATGTAATCATAAACCACTATGTCTTGTAAAGATACGATGGTTTAATGTCCAGCATTCCTAAAAACTCTATATTTAAGTGCCATATAGAAATAGAGGTTTTAGTTATTTAAATTAAAAAAGAACTGTTATAATAAGCTGAAGCAATCCTAAAACTCATCTAAAGTATGTCTTTTTGAGAGAAACATTTCGAGAGATACTTTTAAGATGCTAATTGGGGGGTAAAAAAGCTATTTTTTAAAGCGATCTAAGAATCTCCGAAAAACGGTCGTTTTTAATAGACGATAAATTTAAAAAATGCTTTTTTTGAAGAGAGTTACATTTTTAGTCGCCTTTATAACCTCAGTTCGGTCAAATTTTAACAAACCATCATTAAATTTTCTCTGTTAATTCCAGTAATACATGGTTTTTTTGGTTTAATTGCGTAAGATATTAAGGCACATAATAAATTAATTGCAAAATTTGCAGAACTTCT
>CAIKKE010000073.1 GCA_903827925.1 uncultured Francisellaceae bacterium | reverse complement strand
CTGATTCTGCTGATTCTGGTACCGTTAGATCTAGTGCTGGATCTGTTGAAAAAAAACCATTGAGCCCTACAAATATCGATAGTACTGCAACAACTGTTAGCATTAAAAAATGTTTACAGGAATCTTCTTTAGCTACATCAAAAAGCTCAACAGAAACAGCACGGTCAGAAGAAGACTTGAGAAACAGATTAATGGATGTGCCAGCTTTTGTTAAAAAATTAGAAGACAAAAAAATATCAGCTAATAGTATAATTCCTCAAACAGCAGAAGAATTATTTAATTCTCTTTATACAAAAGAAGATAGAGCGCCTAAAAGAAAGTTAAAAAACAAGTTATTCAAAGTATTAAAATCTAGAGATTTTCAAAATTTAATAGAAGAAAAATTAGAGATAATAAAAGAAAAATTAAATAACAAACTTGATCAATTAATAGCAACAAGAATTGAACAAGGAAAATATACACAAGAAAAAGCTAAATTGATTAAAGAGAAATTAACTAAAAGTATTATAAAATTTATTAATGATATTAAAAGTGTTCATGATAGATATAAAGAAGATCGTAATTTAAATCTCACCGATGAATTAAACAAAGTTCTAACACTTCGTGACACTAAAGGTCTCTCATATAATGTTGTGGAAGATTCCACAGAAGATAAAAATAATCATTTATTTACAATTAAATCAACTCTAGGAACAATTGAATTGCGAGATGTAATTGAAAATAAATCCTTAGAAACTTTTTCGGATCCTTTGGAAGTGCATGTTCCAGAAGATCTTTCTGCTCAGGAAAATACTCCAAAAGGTATTGAAATAAACGTTAATACGCCTTATATTAATATAAGCAAAAACAAACCTTTTCCTGAGGAAATGTTAACACAGGCAATGGATATTGCAGGTAATAGTCGAAGAAAAACCATGGTAATTGAATTTCCAACTATCATAATGAACGATGCCCAGGCAAAATGGAATTTTTTAGAAAATCAAATTAAACCAATAGCAAAAGCAGGTCTATATAATGTTCGTATAAAAGATGAAACACTTAATAATACAGAAGAAGAGAAATTAAAAGGAAAATCATTAAAAAATACAATAAATGAATTGAAAACAAAATTAGATCTAGAAGATCAAAAAAGTTCAAATCTAGGTATGAAATTTTAAGGTGCACCCCACATAATCTTACCCCATTTCAACGGACACAAACATCCCAACTTCTATAATCCTAATTCAAACTCATTTGGAGTTCTATAGTCAATAGCTGAATGTCCATGTTACATTACAAATTAAATATTGATGTTTAATCGTATTTTATGTATCATAACCAGCATAAAAGTTAACGGTTAGTTAATAATCTTGCCCGGGTGGCGAAATTGGTAGACGCAAGGGACTTAAAATCCCTCGGAGTTTAACCTCTGTGCCGGTTCGAGTCCGGCCCTGGGCATTTATAAAGTGTTAATATTTATCTTATTTCAATCTACCCGAACATCAAAACTTTTAATCCTAATCGACAGTTATTTTTAGTTATATAATTTAATAATAGTCTATATTTATAGTTTAGAAACAAAACATATTGATACTTTTAAGATACTAATTTTAGTGTAGCTTCAAGGATGTATATTATGCCTTTGCCAGCAACTGATTCCGAGAGAGAACAAGCTTTAGAAACAGCATATACAGATTTAGGCTATTATAAAACAAATAAAACCTATGACCAATCAAAGTTGAAGGCATACAATCTAAAAATTAAACAAAAACTACAACAAAAAGTTAATTTTGAATTAAAAGATGGAGATGAAGGCGGCGAAGATAATGCAAATCCACCAGGGATAAAAGAGTATCCTTTGTGGAAAGTAATGAAAAAAATTGAAAGAGATGCGCCTGAAGATACTGAGGAACAACGTAAAAAAAAAATTATTGCTATAGGATCTATTCGAGCACTAATATACTTAAGAGTAAATCGTGAGTATGCAGCAGAACTTGCTTTTTTATATGATGTAGATAAATCTATATTTCATAAGTTTAAATTAGATAATTGGAATAAAGCAATAAATTATGATTTAAATAAGCATGGTGGGTGGCGAAGCCAAGAATACCCACCATTTAAGAATATTGGGATGAATCCTCGGTTAACTAATCATTTAGATTTTTATGTGCGATCATTCAATGATAAAACAACAACAACACCTCCTTGGACTAAAGAAGAAATACAAAAAAGATTAGATACTGATCTGGCAAATATCGAAATTATGGTGTCTGCAATGATCAATCAAGAATATAGCGAACAGAAACAAGCTAAATTTTTGACGCTTTTTCTTAACAATATCAAGCCAGATGGTACAGGTTGCGCTTCCGAACGATTACAAGGTGCCATTGAAGCTATTGGTACAGAAATGCAAGGTAATCATAGTTTTAATGAGTTGTTACATCATTCAGAAGCGTGCAAAAAACTTATTACATTAATCCAGTCTAAAGATAAACATGATTTATCAAAAATGGCAGAAGTTCATTTAGATTTATTTGTAGAGTTGCAAGGACAAACTATTGTGTTTGCTAACGGTACAGAGATTAATGTTTCTCCAGAAAAATATATGGATATTGTTAATAAAATAAAAGCAGAATTTATCGAGAGTAATGTATTTACTGCAAGTTCTGCTCCAGCTTTTTATAAAGATCCTGCTGCTAGTTTTATTAATGCCATTGAATTACCTGAATTTAGTGGAGTAGGTAATATTGGAAAACTTAAATTTAAAACTATGTTAGAAGCAGAAAAAGCATTTTTATATTCGCAAAATCTTATTGGAAAAGATTGTCCAGAGTTTGCGCAAAAAAGTAAGGTTATCCAAAGTTCCCCCGGGAATGGTTTCGAGTTTAGTATTTCTCAAGAGCAATACATAATGCTTACATCTCTAAAAGATGCTGCGAAGCCTAAGCTTGAAAAAACAGCTGAAGAGCAAATTAAAGATATAATAATTGCAAAGTTGCAACAAATCAGAGATCAGTTACAACTAACAGAAGGTGAATATTATAATAATATTGCCTTTGCAGATAAACAGATTGAAGTGAGTAATAGTGGTAGTTTTAGCTTGATTGACCAATATGGTAATTCAATTGAGGAGAGTGGTTTAATACAAAATGAAGAAGAAGAAATTAACACTTTTTCAGAACTCCAAAAAATGCAATCTTTTCTTGAGGTTGTTGAACAAAACATTGAAGCTGTAAAACTCAGTATAGATGCAAAAAGGAAACTAAAAGAAGAGCAGACTAAAAAAATAAATTTGATTAAAAAAATACAAGCATTATATGGAATAATAAATGATAAAGCTGAAATGCTAGATCCTGAGCAAAACAAATTTTTTAATGATTACGAGTTAAAAAATATCGAGATAGCGCTTTCTGGTGGTAAAAATATTTCGGTTGCAGGAAAGCTCAATAATTTTATTGTTACTTATAATGAACATAGTATTAAGATAAAAAATGGAGATCCTACAGAAATAGAAGAAAAAGAATTTCAATTTTGGTTAGAGTTTTTTAAAGAAATAGATGAAAAAAGTTTGTCTGATTTTGATCCAACAAAGCAATTGCAAGCTAAATTAGCGCAAGGTACCGATTACACAGAAACTCTTTTACCAGTTATACCTAAAGAAAAATTGTTAACAATTTTTCTTAATATGGCAACACCAGATGAAGTTTGTGGTGGTAGACAAATACCGTTAAATAAAATACCAGAAGATCAGGCTGTTTTATTACAAAACGACAAAGGAGAACTATATGTATTAAATAAAAATTATGTTGAAGGAGCTATAAAATCAGATGTTAAATATAATAAAGTATTGAAACAATTGAAAAGTTATCAAAAACAAATAGAAGAGTTTGCTGTACATTTTGTTAAAGATCAAACAAACCAATATTCATATAATGGTCCTAGATCTGTAGATGACACCTCTATAAATGAAGCTATAGAATTTTTATGTGAAACCTTAAGTTCCTCAGCTGTTCCACCAACATTAGATGATAATTTTGTTGGGCTTTTTAATAAACATTTGGATCCTACCAAAGGAGCAGATAAAGGAGAATTTCAATTTTTGTTGTCTGCTTTAATTGGAAGGTTTGCTTCTGAGAAAGAAAAAACTATACAAATAAAACACCCTCAAAATCAAGAATTACTTGCTCCTGTAACAACAGCAGATCATCAATATATAAAAAGTGATAATTTAGTTGCGATATACTTACAATGCTGCGCAAAAGCTAAGATTAGTTTGGAAGATTTCCATGAAGAACAAAAGTTAATCGCTGAAGATTTAACCATCTATGAGGAACAAGACTCGAGTAACTATCTATCCAAATACGAACATGATTTTACTGAATTAAGTAATGGTGACCATCTAAAAAGATTTATAGAAGGTGATCTAGAATTATCTGAAATAGAAACACAATTTCTGAAAAGATTAGGAATTGAGTCTGTTGTTAAAGCTAAACCCAAGCCATTAGATGCTGATAATGCAACAACAATTAATATTCCAGAAGGTATTGAAAAGGCATTTACCAAAGAGCAACTAGAACATGAAATTAATAAGTTCTTAGAGAATATTGCTGAAAAATATATTGAAGAGATGCGAATACCTCGTACTTTATGGGGTGGTGATTTAGAAGTTGGAGCAATATCAGAACTTTTGAATTTGAAAATTATAGTTCATAAAAATGGTCAGATATATCCACCTATTGGTCAAGGTAAAGAAAATACAATTCATATTATATATAGTGGCGTTCACTATGATGTATGTGATGAACAAGGTAATTTAACTTGGCATGCCTTGGGAGATAACGATTGTTTATTTCATTCTTGTATTCAGGCAGCTATTTTGCGAAAATTTCCAGTTGCAGAAGAGTATACTATCGATGAAAAAGCTTCAAATAATGATCAAAAAAGATTAGAGATTGCAGAAAAGTTGAGAAATAATGTTTGTAATTATTTGGCAGATGAAAAAAACAGATTAAGCATCGAAGCCGAGACCATGTTAGATCCTGCAAACCCAAATTGTTATAAACTTTTTCCTGATAATGAGCAAGAACGTTTAAATTTTATAGAACGATTTGTCAATAATAAAACTAATCATCGCATAAGACAGCGATTTGAAACGTTAATTAGGCAGACTGAAGAAGAAGCCAAGGAATACGGTGATTATGCATTAGATTTACCTTCTGGATCCAATCTTGTTAAAATAGCTAAAGAATTGCGTGCTAAAAAAAGAGCGCTAGATCAGTTTGAAAAACCTAAAAAATCACTTAAAAAATCTAAAAAAAAACCTTCAAAGGCAGCAACTTTGTTGGAACCTCCAAAGGCAGCAACTTTAAAGGTGGACCCTCCCAAAGCAGCAACTTTAAAGGTGGACCCTCCCAAAGCAGCAACTTTGTTGGACCCTATAAAAAACATTGGTAAAGCACCAAGTAAAAAATCTTTAGATTCGATAAGTAAAGAATTTATTTTAAATTCAATTGAAATTTATTTTAATTTAGATGAAACCAAAAAAAGGTTGCGAGACATACAATATATAAAATCAACATCACAAGCAGTTGATTTTATAGGGCATTTTGAGTCAACTAAAACAAAATCAATTTTAGCAACTATACGGCAAGATTCAATAGAATGTTCACTATTGTCAGGCAAAAGTATGATTATTCCTGAACAACAAAAAATTTTAATGGAATTTTTAAAATTTCAATCTATACAAGCTAAATCTAAAGGTAACGAACAAGCAGTAATTGTTGTAGCTGAAAATTTTAGTCCTAAAGAACTTGAAGGACTTTTAAATAGTTTAAACCAAGATAAAACTATAAGTAAATTTATTAAATTATACTTACCAGAATTTAAACTATGTTCATATAGAAATGATATAAAATATACTCAAGAAGAGTATGATAAATTAAAAGTTGAAATTTATAAATATAATAATAAAATATCCGCAGATCAAACATTATCAGAAGAACAACTTAAAAAGCTTGATTCCACTACGATAAAAAAACTTGCTAGTCCCCCACATTAACATTATTAAAAATTTTAACTACTTCATCAGCTGCTAAAACATTAGCATTTTTTTGCAGCATCTGATGTAATTGAGTAAAAGCGTGTTGCTGTTTAGAAGCCAAGCTACCTGCATTAATAATTTCTGATAAAGCTGTGGTTAAATTATAAATAGTTACTTGATCTTGAATAAATTCTTTTACGATAGAAGTATTCATTAATAAATTAGGCAAAGAAATATAAGGAACTTTAATTAATTTTTTCACAATTACATAAGTAAGATAATTGGTTTTGTAAGCAACTACCATAGGTTTTTTATATAATGCCACTTCTAAGGTTGCAGTACCTGAAGTTACTAATACTAAATCTGCCGCTTTAATTGCGCTATGACTATCTTGCGAAATAATTTTAATTGGTAAATTATTAGCTACTTTCTGAATTAGCTCAGTTACATATTTTTTATGAGTTTCAGTAACAATTGGAATTATGAATTTAATAAATGGAAATCGCAAATACATTTCTTTAGCGGTTTGCAAATAAATTTTAGTTAAATGCTGTAATTCACTGTCTCTGCTTCCTGGCATAATAGTTAAAATTTTATCATAATCATTAAACCCTAATTGTCTTTTGGCTTGCTTAGTATCAATTACCATCGGAATTTGATCAGCTAATGGATGTCCCACACATACTGCCTTTACATGATGCTTATTATAAAAATCTACTTCAAAAGGAAACAAAGTTAGCATTAAATCCACAGCTTTTTTAATTAAATTAATGCGGCCCGATCTCCATGCCCAGACAGATGGACTAACATAATGGACTACAGGAATTTTAGCTTGTCTTAATTTTTTTTCTAATCCTAAATTAAATTCAGGGGCATCTACCCCTATAAATAAATCAGGTTTGGCTGCTAGAATTTTTTCGTATAATTGGTGACGTATATATAATAATTTGGGTAGATTTAATAATGGTTCACAAAAACCCATTAAAGATAAATGCCGCATGCTATATAATTCTTTAGCACCTACTGCAATTAAATTAGGTCCTACTATTCCTTCTACAGTTAAATCAGGAAATTTAAGCTGCAACTCTTGAATTAATCCTGCAGCTAAAACATCTCCTGATAATTCACCAACTACAATAAATATTTTTAACGTAAAATACCTCTTTTTGATTGTTCTATAAAATTTATATAAAGTTGGATTTCAGGGCAATCTGCAACTAATGGTTGTAATTTTTCTATGGCATCAGCCACAGTTTTGCTTAAGATAAAAATAATTTTATAAGCTTTTTTTAACATAGTGATAGTTTTCGCATCAAAATTATTTCTTTCTAAACCAATTATATTAACTCCGCTTGCTTTAGCAGGATGGCCGGCTACTATCATAAATGGCATTATATCTTTAATAATGATTGAACCACCTGCTGCAAAACTGTATGTGCCAATCTTACAAAATTGATTTACCCCAACAAATCCACTTAAATTAACATGGTCTTGTACTTCTACATGTCCGGCAATTGAAGCTCCATTAGAAAAAACTACATGGTTACCAACAATACAATCATGCGCAACATGAGTATTTACCATAAATAAGTTATGATCACCAATAGTTGTTGAATTTCTACCTAATCCAGTGCCTCGATGAATGGTGCAACTTTCTCTAAAAATATTATGATCACCTATTTCTAAAGTAGTATGCTCACCATGATATTTTTTATCTTGACACTCAATTCCTAATGAAGAGAATTGATAAATTCTATTATGTTTACCAATTTTAGTTGGCCCTTGAATTACCACGTTAGATGCAATCCAAGTGCCTTCATCAATTTCTACATCTTTACCTATAACTGTAAATGGACCAACTTCTACATTTTTAGCTAATTTTGCATTTTTGTCTATAATTGCTTTGGGGCTTATCATAAGTTTAGATCCTTCTTTCACTTTCAGCACAAGTTACCTCTGTAATACAAGCAATTTGTCCATCTACTAATGCTTGACCATTAAATTTCCAAATATTACTTCGATTTGCAGTAATTTGGATTTGTAATAATAACTGATCCCCAGGAATAACTACTTTTTTAAATCTAGTTTTATCTATAGATCCTAAATAAAATAATGGCGTTGGTTTGTTTTGTGCTTTTAAACTACGATAAGCGAGAATTGCTGCAGCTTGAGCTAATGCCTCAATAATTAACACTCCTGGCATTATAGGATTACCTGGAAAATGTCCAGTAAAAAAAGGTTCATTAATTGTTACATTTTTAATGGCTGTCAGGTTTTTGCCAATCTCAAAATTAAGTACTTTATCGATTAATAAAAAAGGATATCTATGTGGTAAATATTTAGTAATGTCTAATATATCCATAATTTGATCTATAAATTAATTGATTTTATTAAGTATTTTCTTTAATGTTTCATCTAAACAATTAAATCTCGCAACATTTTTTTTCCAAGTTAAATTATCTTTTACGGTTAACCCAGAAGAATAAACTCCTTTTTCTAATAAAGATTTACTAACCGAGGAAGTAGCAGTAATGCAAACATTATCTGCAATAGTTAAATGGCCGGCAATGCTAGAAGCCCCACCAATTAAACAATTATTACCAATAACTGTACTTCCAGCAATTGCAGTACAACCAGCAATTGCAGTATATTCGCCAATTATCACATTATGCGCAATTTGTACTAAATTATCAATAATAGCACCAGTTTTAATTATAGTGTCTCCAATACAACCTCGATCAATAGAGGTATTGCTGCCAATTTCTACTTGATCTTTAATAATTACTCCACCTAAATGTGGCATTTTAATCCATTTACCAGAACCTTCTTGTGCATATCCAAAACCATCAGCACCAATCACGGTATTACTATGAATAATACAATCACTACCAATTATTACTTTATCATATAAAACTACATTGGCTTTAATAATGGTGCGATCCCCGATAACACAATTATTTCCAATAACTACTCCAGGTTCAATAGTTACATCCTTTCCAATTTTGACATTTTTCCCCATAATGCAAGAAACATGTATCTTAGGTGTTTCTGAGTTATTAACACATAAATTTAATAATTTAACTAACGCTAGCCTAGGATTATCAGTTAGTAATGCAATTGTATTACATTGATTTAAATATTTAGGTTCAAGAATAATCGCGCTGGCTTGAGTCATGGCTAAGTATTTGGTATATAATGAATTGGCTAAAAAAGTAATTTGTTGTTCACAAGCAGTATCTATAGTTGCAACAGAAGTTATAATTTTATTAGCAATAAAGTCATCATTGCATTCAGAATTATTCGAAAAATTTTCTTTAAATCTTAATTCTGTGCCTATGGTTTTAGCTAAATCAATTAATTTAATTGGATTTTTTAAATTTAACACTAATTTTTGGCCTTATATTTTGCATCTAAAGCTTTTATTAGCTGGGAAGTGCAATCTAGAGCATCAGTATAGTGTAATACTCCATCATCTGGTAAAATCAAGTCATATTGATTTTGGGTGGCTAAATTTGATATAGCTTGCTCTATAAATTTATTAAAAGCAGTTAAATCTTCTTTTTGTTTAGATTTAACCTCAATATCTAAATTTTCATAAGTATGCTGCAAATCATGCTGTAACTTATTTAGTTCATTTTCTTTAGATAAGCGTTCTTTATCTGATAAAATTGCTCGATCACGTTGAAATAAATTTTTTTTGCTTTCAAATTCTTTTTGTTTTGCTTGTAATTGTTCACCTTTAGGATTAAATTCTTTTTCCCATTTTTTTTTAATATCTTTAAAATATAAACAATTTTCTAAACTACTATTTTTAACAATGGCAATTTTTAAGTTGCGTGGTGGATTATTGTCATTAGTTGTAGTTGCAGAAACTAGTTGACCTAAATTTAATAATAAACAATTGCTTATTATTAAATTAATAATATGTGTTTTATATTTTTTCAAGTTATTGTCTCCATTAATATTTTGTTGAAAAAGTGAAAGAAAAACCTTGTTTTTGATCGCCTGGTTTTAAATTTAAAGGCTTAGCTAAACTTAAAATTATTGGCATACCTAAAGGAGTATTAATTGCACAGGATACCCCTGCTGAATATCTTAATCCTTTATTACTATTCGTTGCTTTATGTAAAGTATTATATACCTGTCCAATGTCTAAAAATAAAGATGGTCTCACAATGCTTTCTAATTCAGGTTTAAAGGGGATAGGCAAAATAATTGAACTTCTGAAATTAACTAATAAATTACCACCAATAGGGCTATGTTGAGAATCTTTAGGACCTAAACTGCGTTCTTCAAAGCCTCTAACACTATCTGCTCCTCCAATAAAATGATTTTTAAAGAAAGGATAAGGATCTTTACCTAAATTTGCTCCATAACCAATTTCTGTAGAAAAATTCAAGATATAGCTGCTATTACTAATTGGTTTAAACCAACCTGCTTCATAGTTGATTTGATAATATTTAAGATCAGACATGGGCAATGTATACTTAAAACTAATTTCTTGGCTAATACCTTTGGTAGGAAATATATATCTGTCTAAAGAATTATGCATAAAAGCAATAGATATAAAATATTCTTTATATAAAAAGCCTTTTTTATTAGTAAAATTTGAAATTTCTAATGGCGGATTATGAGGAATATGTAATTTGGTTTTACTATAGCCAAGTCCTAATATAATGGAATTTTCTTCAGAAATTATAGGTATCGACCAATTTAAACCTCCACCTAAGGTATCAGTAGCATATTCAGTAATTTTTGAATTTTTACTAAAATTATTACGTTGATAAAATAAATCATAACCAAATCCAATACCATCTATAGTAAAATAAGGATTAAAATATTTAAATCTATAAGCAGTTCTAACTTTAGTATTATTAAAAGTAAAACCTATATTTTTACCGGTTCCAATAAAATTTTTAATATCAGCACCAACTTCATAACCTAAACCTTCGGCACCTGAATAATTAACTCCAGCACTTAATTGCATGTTACGTCGTTCTTCAAGTTTATATTCAATATCGATTTCATTTTCTTGAAGAGGCACAGGATGATGAATTATTTCTACCTTATCTGAATAACCATGTCGCATGATCTGTAATTTACCAGCTTGAATATCTTTATTCGAAACTAAAGTACCTTCTAATTGAGGTAGCATTCTACGTAACACAAAATCTTCAGTTAAATTATTGCCGCTAATAATTATATTGCGTACTATAAATCTTTGGTTAGGAACTACAATAAGATCTATATTAAATTCTTTAGTTGTATCTAAAATTGTATGATTTAATTTAACTTCAGCTTTTATAAACCCAAGATCAGCTAGCTTATCTTCAATTTGTTTTTTAGTGTCTAGCAATAACTTTAATGAAAATACTGCACCTGGTTTTAAATTTAGATCTACTATTTTCTGTAATTCTTGCTTAGAAATAATAAATTCACCTTGTAAATTAATGATCCCTAATTTATATTGTTCTCCCTCGGTAATATTAATAGTAATAAATACTTTTTTCTTATCTGCTGTTAAAGTAACTTGGGTTGAATCTACATTAAAATTAATATATCCATGATTCATGTAGTGAGTTTTTAAAATTTCTAAATCTTCTGATAATTTTTCTTTAAAATAACGATCTTTTTTATTTAACCAAGATAACCAATTAGTTTTAGCATGTAATAATTGGTTTAATAATTCAGATTGTTTAAATTTTGTATTACCATTTATTTTAATTTCAGCAATTCTAGCCTCGCTACCTTCGGTAATGAATAAACTCAATTGAATCCGATTGCGGCTTTTAGTTGTAACTTTAGATTCAACTTGTACTCCATAGTGACCTTTACTTAGGTAATGTTTTTCAATTTCTTTGGAAGCTTTACTAAGAGCACTTGGAGCAAAAATTAAACCTTCAGCAATATTAGCGGTTTTTAAAATTTTTAAAATAGCTTCTTTAGCTTTTACACCATTAATTTCTAATTTATAAATTATAGATCTTTCTTCTATGTGAACAATCAAATCATCTAACTTTCTAGTTAATTTAATATTTTTAAAAAAATTAGTTTTATATAAATTTTTAATTATTTGCTGTGCTTGATTAGTAGTTAATTTCTGGCCTGAAGTAAAATTAATTTCTCGTAGTACTACATCTTTAGATACAATTTTTAATCCTTCAATGCGGATTTTTTTTACTGTGAATGCTTCAAATGCTATTGCTGATCTTAAATTAAATAAGAGCAGCAAGTTTAAAAGCAAGATAGATAAATATTTATACTGCAATTTCACTTCATTTAATCCTAAAATATAAAAAGATATATATTAACTAAAAACAAATCCTCAGGTCAATTTTTCATTTTCAAATATTTGACAACTAGTTTTCTAACAACTTTTGTTTTCAGGGAATAATAAACAATCTAACATTGAAGTTTTGGTTATGTCTCAATAATAATGCTTGCAATGATGAATTATTTAGTTTTTAATATTACTTTCATTGTTCAATTTAAGTTAAAGAAGTTTTTATAAGCATAAGTTTTAAGGGTAGATATTTTTTTTAAGATATTATTTTAATGGCGGTTAGATGTATTGCTGAATTAATTGAATTGAGATTTAAAATAATATATAAACTATTATATGTTATCTGATGAAAAGTCAAGAATAGCCGCATTATCGGTTGAAAAATCTTTTATAGTACAAGCACCAGCAGGTTCAGGTAAGACATCATTGTTAGTCCAAAGATTTATTAATTTATTAAATATTTGTGAATTTCCAGAAGAATGTTTAGCTATTACTTTTACTAAAAAAGCTGCATTAGAGATGCGAAATAGAGTATTGTTTACTTTGGAAAATTTAATAAAATGCAATCAATATCCTAAAGAACATATATATTTCCGGGTTTTAGAAGATCCAAATAAATTACAAATTTTGACTATTGATGCTTTTTCATTAAGTTTGATCAGAAAAATGCCATTATTATCTAGATGTTGGATAAATTTTTCAATTTCTGAAGATCCTAGGTTATTATATCGAGAAGCAGTTGAACAATTATTGTCGACTGTTGAAACTTTAAAGAGTGATGCTCTTGATTTAAAAAATTTAATTAAATTATTAGAATATTTTTCGAATGATTATGAATTAATTATAGAATTATTAATTAATTTGTTATCTAAACGAGAACAATGGTTACCGTTAATTGTACCAATAAAATTATCAACAGATTTTAAAATCCGGAATTTTCTAGAAGATAATTTAAAATCTGCTATTGAAGAAATTTTAATTGAATTATCTAAATATTTACCATCTAAAATACAACAAGCTGAAATTTTATCTTTAGCAAAATATGCAGCTAATAATATTGAAGATATAAATAATCCAATTATAGATTGTAAAAATTTAAGCGATACTTGGCCACAGCCTATTTATAAAGATTTATCTCTATGGAAAGGGTTAAGAGAATTATTATTAACTAAAGATGGTAAACCTAGAGCTAAATTAAATGTAATGCAAGGTTTTATAGCAGCTAATAACCTAAAAGATATTCAACAAAAAAAAATAGCAATAGAATCTAAAGATCGAATCCAGCAATTATTAGAAGATTTAAAGTTAAAAGAGCCGGTTTTTTTGTCTAAATTGGAACAAGCAAATATATTACCTAAAGGATATCAATATATAGAAGAAAATTGGGAGTTTTTAGCAAGTTTATTTGAATTATTACCTAAATTAGTTGCACATTTAATGCTAGTATTTGAAGAACATCAAATGGTAGATTTTACCCAAATAGCCATAGCTGCATTAGAAGCCATTAGCGATGAAGAGCATCCTACAGATCTAAATTTAATCATGGAATATAAATTAAAGCATATTTTAATTGATGAATTTCAAGATACTTCTAATTTGCAATTTAATTTTTTAGAAAAATTAGTTGCTAATTGGGAGCCTGACAAGGGTAAAACAATTTTTATTGTAGGTGATCCCATGCAGTCTATTTATAGATTTAGACAAGCAAATGTTGGACTTTTTTTAAGAGTACAACAATTAGGAATTGTCAATATAAAGCCAATTAATCTATCATTAACAACTAATTTTAGATCTAGTGTTGGTCTTATTAATGAATTCAATGCTTTGTTTAGCAAAATTTTTCCTTTAAGTGATGATATAATTTATGGAGCAGTAAAGTATAATGTATCTACCTATGCTCCAAAAAAAGATGTTACTTCCAATGAAATGAAGCATAAAATTTTAAATGCTGCAGATGTACAATTTTTTGTAGCCAATAATCAGGAAGAGGAAGCTGAATATATTGTTAATTTAATTAAAGATATTAAAAGTTTTGATTTAAAATCAAGTATTGCAATTTTGTTTAGAGTAAAATCGCAAGCCAATTTAATTATAAAAAAACTACAACAATTAAATATATCTTATCAAGCTAATGAATTAGAATTATTTGCTAATCAAGAAGTAATTAATGATTTATTGATGTTGACAAGAGCTATACTACATGTAAACGATAAAATTGCTTGGTTGGCATTATTAAGAGGACCTTTAGTTGGATTAAAACTTCAAGATTTAAACCTGTTATTCGAAGATAATAATGATGTCACATTTTTTAATCAATTAAATACTTATCAATATAACAATCAATTATCTAAAGAAGCATTAATAAGATTAAACTATGTGTTACCTATTTTAATTGCAGCTATTCATCAAGTAGAACTACATAATTTGTCTATAGCAGGTTTAATAAAAAATACCTGGTTAAAATTAGGTGGTAATTTAATTGTTAATGCCAATGAATTTGAATTTGTAGAAAATTTTTTTTATAAATTAGCAACAATTAAAGATCCGTTTACTATAGGTTGTATAGATGAAATGATTGAAGGCAACTTTATAGAATTGAATTCTAATCATATAGATTTAAATAGAGTTCAATTAATGACAATTCATAAAGCTAAAGGTTTAGAGTTTGATATAGTTATTTTACCCGGAATGGATAAGGCTTCTAAAAATTTTCAAAATCAATTATTGTTGTGGGAATCTAGAAATAGCTTAAAAAATAATCAAGTGAAAACCGAATTTTCAAATAATTATTTATTATTTGCTCCAATAAAAGCTACTAATCAATCACAAAATTTAATTTATGATTTTATGAAATTTGCAGAAGAAGAACGCGACTTACATGAAGCTAAAAGATTACTATATGTTGCTTTAACTAGAGCCAAGAAAAAATTTTTTGGATTTATGAATAATAATAATTATTCAACTAATAAAAGCTTTTTTAAATTTTTAGAAGCATATATTAATTTAAATCCAGTTGAAAGCCTTCAAATTAGCAATAATTTTTTAGATCCTAATTTAGCTATAAATAAATCTCAAAATTTATCTACAGAATTAAGTGCTATTGTTTTGCAACGATTACCTAATTCTTGGTATATAAAAAATTGTAACTATTCAGCGACCGAAACAAATATAAATATTTTCAAATTTTAAAAAATATTACTTGACTTTGCAACAGAACCATTATTCAATATTGTTCTAATAATGTTAATAAATTTTGTAAATCTGTTGGTAAATCGCTAATAAAATGTGCTTGGTTGCCAGTAATTGGATGGGTAAAAATTAATTCTTTGGCATGCAAAGCTTGTCTTGGAAATTTTTTAATTATTTGATTAATTCCTTTAGAGTTAGAATAAAGTTTATCGCCTAAAATTGGATGTTTAATATGTTGAAAATGCACTCTAATTTGGTGAGTTCTACCAGTTTCAATTTTGATTTTAATATATGTATATTTATTCGGGTTTTTATTAAATCTTTTTAATACGGTATAATGAGTGATTGCAGAACGACCATTTTCTGTAATACTCATCTTTAATCGATTAAATTTGTCACGTCCTATAGGTGCGTTAATTGTGCTGCCTGCAATTAGATCTCCAACTACAATTGCTTCATAAATTTTAATAATACTTCGATTTTTAAATTGCTTAATTAAATTATTGTAAGCAACTAATGATTTAGCGATAATCATCAAGCCAGTGGTATCTTGATCTAAACGATGAATAATTCCGCCCCTAGGAATCAATTTTAATTCTGGGGAATAATATAATAGCCCATTTAATAATGTTCCTTGCCAGTTACCAGCTCCAGGGTGCACTACTAAATTAGATGCCTTATCGATAATCAACAAATCTTGATCTTCATATATTATATCAATAGGTAAATTTTCAGCTAAATATTCAGAATTTTTATTGACTAATTTTGCATTAAGATCTATAGATTCTCCACCTTTAACTTTATATTTTGGTTTAGAAGTTTTGTTGTTAACTAAGCAAGAGCCATCTAGGATCCATTGTTTTAAATTTTCTCTAGAATAATTTGGAAATAGTTTTGCTAAAGTTTGATCTAAACGTTGATTAGTATAATCTGCTGGAATTATAGCAGATAACTTAATTGTAAATGTTTCCATGAGATTTATTTAATTAAGTTTAGTTAATTTAATATAATTTTAATATTGTTATTGATAATACTATCAGGTAGTATAAATTCAAATTATTTTTTAATAATCTAATATTTATTTATTTATTTATT
>CAIKKE010000072.1 GCA_903827925.1 uncultured Francisellaceae bacterium | reverse complement strand
TACTATTTAATTTATTATTTAAATATAATTAATAATTACAGGAACAATCCTTTATGGGAATAAAGTCTATTATTAAAGTGACATTTGGTCAAATCATTAACTTACGAGTTACTGATTGGTTAAACACTAAAGATCATAAAAATAATCTAAACTACATAACTAATTCTTTTAAAGGGACATTTATTCCAAATACTAATCTTAGTAATCAAGAAACCTTTGAACAAGCAATGCAACGTCTAGATTTAACTGAACAAGATATCTTAGAGCGTAAAAAAGAATTTTTTAAATTATTTTTTATTTCGTTAATTATTAGTTTATTATTATTTATTTATACAATGTTAATTACTATTAACTATAAAAGCTTTTATGGCTTTATTTTAGGGACTAGTATATCTTTTTTAAGTTTAACTAAAACTTTTAAATACCATTTTTGGTTAACTCAAATTAATAAAAGAAAATTAGGATTAACGTTTAAAGAATGGTTAAATTAATTTATAATCAATATAAAATTAAATCCTGTTTGATTTTAATATTATTTTTATTATATGGATTATTTACTCCTTCAGAGGCAATAGCCGGGGTATTTGATCCACCAGTTACTGACAAATCTGTAGAATATTTAGGAATAGTATTTGGTAACAATATTGGGGGTTTACATTTAGGTACTTCTACTAACACCAGCGCATTTTTAGGAAATTTATTTGAAAAATTAAATGGAATAGTAGTTGCAATTGCGACTGTAGTTTTATTGTACACAAGTATACTTTCTACAGTTAATACTGCTCAAGATGGAGAAATTATGGGAAAAAAATGGTCCTCCGTTTGGATCCCTTTGCGTTCTTCTATGGGATTATTATTATTAGCTCCAATTCCTGGTTCTGGTTATTCACTAATCCAAGTAGCAGTTATGTGGATTGTGCTTAATGGAATAGGAGCAGCAGACACTATTTGGAATTTAGTAGCAGATAGCATTGCTACTGGCATTAATGTTGTACAAAACGAAAAAAATAGCGATCAACTTTCAAATTTAGAAGTTCGCTCATTGATAAACAATGCCACAATGATATCTCCTAATATTTTTAGATCTTTAGTATGCTTAGAATTATTAAATAAATATACCACACCTGAAGATTTAACTTTATTAGAGGGAAACCCAGGACCTTACTTTACTGAACCAATAGAAAATAATAGCGGTGAATTAACTGCCAATTTAAAATTTGGAGTACAAACAGCTTCAGGTCAATTTAGCGTAATGCAAGATATTTGTGGGAACGCAACTATCACAGTTGCGCCATTAATTCAATCAGAAATGCAAAGAATAACTGCTCTATCGTTAACTAAAGAACAAATAAAATCAATTAAATTAGCTGCATTTGAAATAAAAAAAACTGCTCTAAGAACCTTAATGAGCTCTATGAATGATTTGGCTAATACAATTGTTAAATTTGAACCTGAAAATTTAAACCAAGCAATACCTCTGCTTTCTGAAGGTGCATTATCGAATGGAATATTGGGCTTCCAAGGAGTAATGTCTGGTTTAAGTAAAGAACAATTAGCCATAAAACTGGGATTACAAATAAAAAGTATTACCAACAATCTTCCAGCAGCACTTGCAAATGTTAAAGCTACGGGTTGGATTTTAGCAGGCGCATATTATTATACATTTAATCAACAAAATAACAAAACCTTACTGAAAACGGCTTATTTAGAGGCACCCACTGGAAGTTCTACTTTTAATAAAGGTATAATTACCGGTGAAAGCACTCCAATAAATATAAATATAGATTTACAAAGTTTTAATAGAAATAAAAGTAATTTTCCTTTATATTCTACTCAATTAAATAATAATGTTTTAATAAATCTATTTAAAGTACCTGAAAAAGTTAATAGCGCAGTCGGAGATGATAGTCTTATTTCACCTGAAGTTATTGGAGGAATGACTGCAGCTTTCCTGCCTTTAAATCCAATAGCTATGATTCCTCTTATTAGTTTTTTATGGGGAATGAAATTTTTAATTGACGATTTGGTAAACGAAACAAGTGATATTAATAAGGATCCAATTATAACTATAGCTAATGCAGGTCAAGGGTTAATGATTGCAACTGAAATATTATGGATTGCTTTTACGATCGTATTATTAGTACTGTCTATACCATCAGGGATAATGTCAGCTTATAGTCCAGCTAATTTAATGTGGACAACATTTTTACTTACTGTATTTCCAATAATAATAGGGATCATAGGGATGTTATGGGTATTCGGATCGTTATTAGCTGTATATATACCTTTAGTGCCATTTATGATTTTTGCCGTAACAGTTGTTAGTTGGTTTATATCTGTAGTGGAAGCCATAGTTGCTGCTCCAATAGTAGCATTAGGGCTTATTTCCCCTTCCCAAGAAGAACTTGGAACCATAAAACCTGCACTTGGAATGATAACCAGTATATTTTTAAAACCAATGCTGATGGTAATTGGTTTATTATTTGCAGGTAAAGTTTTTAAAATTTTATTAATATTTGTAACTGTTGGGTTTAAAAATACTACAGCAATTTTAAATAACCCCTCTATGTTTTCTTGGGTATGCATATTAGGTGTATATGTTGGTTTTGTAATTGCACTACTAAACAAAAGCTATTCTTTAATTTATCATTTACCAGATAAAGTATTAAATTGGATTGGAGTGTCTGGAGAAGGCACTGATGCTGGGGCAATTGAAAAAGCCAAAGCTTCTCATGAACAAGCAACTTCTTCAGTAAAAGGTATGCAAGATGGAACTACAGATGGTCTTACAAAAAATACCAAAGAAGGGAATGTTAAAGGAAGAGAAGACGCAATAAAAGCTGAGAATAAGAAGAAAGATGCTACTGAAGGTGGCTCATCTAGTACTGGTGGTGGTGCTGGCGCTGGTGGTGGTGCTGGCACTGGTGGTAGTGCTGGCACTAGTGGTGGCGCTGGCACTGGTGGTGGTGGCACTGGTGGTGG
>CAIKKE010000071.1 GCA_903827925.1 uncultured Francisellaceae bacterium | reverse complement strand
ATTAGGCAAGAATTATAAATCAAACGTTCAGTTGTTGTTGTAACTTATGTTTGTTTGAATACTATTTTGTAGTGCCTTTGTAAAAAAACAAAGCCTGACAAAATCAACATTTTTAAAAAAAAGTGGCAAACTCAGGAAAATATTATAGATGCTAATAAAATGGAAAATTTAGAAGTTAATTTATTAAATCAAATAGGGTTTTATTGATCACTTTTTGCGCAATCCTTAAAAAGCTAGGTGTTGATTGGGCTAATGTAATTTACTACCAACTTATCCACATAGATATGCAAAAATATTGTGGGTAAATTTATTTTTTAATTGAATTTTAGTTAAATACGTTGTTGTTTAAAAAAATATTGCATTAATAACTTACAATTTGCTTCTAAGATCCCGTTTGTTATTTCAAATTTATGATTCCATTTATATTGCTCTAAGTTTATCATGCTACCTAAAACTCCAAATTTTAAATCTTTAGCCCCAAAGACTATGCGCTTAATTCTAGCTTGAATTATTGCCCCAAAACACATTACACATGGTTCTATAGTGCAGTATAGAGTAGTATTGATTAAGCGATAATTATTTAAAATTTGAGAAGCTTTACGAATAGCAATTATTTCAGCATGAGCAGTTGGATCTAAGTTATTAATAGGTGAATTAAATCCAGTAGCAATTATTTGGTTATCTTTAACGATAACTGCGCCTATAGGAACTTCATTATAAGTTTTCCAGGCAATTTCTGCTTGAATCAAAGCTTCTGACATAAAAAATTCGTCGTTACAGTTATTGTGATGATTTTGCAAATTATTATATTGATAATTATTATTATCTTTATGCTGATTGTTTTTATGCATAATTAATTTATAAAAAAAGATTATTAATAGGATATTAATATTAATGCTAATAACTAACATATATGCTACCACAAAAATTATAAAAAATTTAATAAAATTAGCTTTAAGTTTATTTTTTAGTTTATTGATTTTACTAAATAGCGTAATTGCTAATGAAAATAAACATGATAATAAATATGATCCATTAAAAGTGATCCGTTTACCTAAACATAAATCGGTACCTGGAGGAATAGCAATTATTCCTTTGGATTTAAATACCATTGATATTCCTAAAGCATTTTTTAATAATCAACAAATATTAGTTATTAATTACAATAATTCTAAAAGTGAAAGGGATCTTATCGGGCATAAGGATTGGGTTGCAATCGTAGGTATTCCTATGGAAACTAAACCTGGGTTGCATAAAATTTCAATTTTTTTAAATCAAATAGAAGATAGTAAATTTGAAGATTATATAGAAAAAAGTTTTTTAGTTGCAGATCCTAAATATCCTACTGAAAGATTAAAATTTCCTAAAAAATTTACCAATCCTTCTTATGCTGAACAATTAAGAATTAACCAAGATCAGCAATTAATTAAAAAAGCCTATGAGTATAGATCGGTATTGATCCCTAATTTAGGATTATTTAAACCAGTAGAAGGGCGAAAAACTAGTCCTTTCGGTTTAAAAAGAATTTTAAATGGTCAGCATAAAGGATTTCACTCTGGGTTAGATTTAGCCGCAGCTATAGGTACCAAAGTAATGGCAGCGAGTTATGGTAGAGTAATTTTAATTGGTAATTTTTTTTATACTGGATATTCAGTATTTATAGATCATGGACAAGGTTTAATTACTAGTTATTCGCATTTAAATAGTATTCAAGTTAAAGAAGGAGATTTAGTGAATAATAAAACTGTCATAGGAAATGTTGGTATGACAGGTAGATCCACAGGTCCACATTTACATTGGTCAGTTAGTATTAACAATGTCAGAGTTAATCCAGAATTATTTTTAGATTAATTATTATCTACAATTATTACAATAACCATAAATAATTAAAGAATGATCTTGGATTTGAAAATGATTATTTTCAGCTATTTTTATTTGTCGATCCTCTATAAGCTGATCGGTAAACTCTATTATATTGCCACATTTAATGCAAACTAAATGATCGTGATGTTCTTGGTGAAATAATTCAAAAACAGAATAATTTTCCTCAAAATTATGTTTAGTTACAATTCCTGCAATCGAGAATTGAGTTAATACTCTATAAATAGTTGCTAATCCTACTTCTTCTCCATTATTTTTTAATAATTTATATAAATCCTCAGCACTTAAATGTTTATTAGAAGAATTCTCTAAAGCTTTTAAAATTTTTAACCTTTGATTAGTAATTTTTAATCCATTGCTTTTTAGAAATTTATTTGACATACTTTATTCCTGGGTTATTATATTTATTTTATGATTTATTTATCGAATAATTTATTAGATAATATAATTTAACCTTTATGTAGCATTTTTAGGAGTCAGTTTTACGATGTTATTTTTTAACAAATTAAATATTAAATTAAATATTTTATTAACTTCAATTATTTATATAATTTGTTTATTTAGTCAATCTTCTTGTAGTATTTATAAAATGGATATTTCCCAAGGTGTTGATATTAATGAACATCAGTTAAATAAATTGGCACCTAGGTTAACTAAAAAACAAGTACAAGAAATTTTAGGTAATCCAATTTTAGAGCCTTTGCATAGAGAACGCTTAGATTATTATTATTTAAATAAAACTAATAATCAAAATATTACGATTAAAAAACATTTAATTTTATATTTTAACAGTAATGCTGAGCTTATTTATTATGATGGAGATCTGCAAGTAAAGAATTTACCTCGTAAATCAAGATAAATATTATTAACTATTAATTTTCTGAAACTATAGGAATAAGTTTTCCAAAAGTGGTAATTAAAAAATAATCATTATGATTTAAGCTATTATGATATATAAAAATTTTGATTAAAAAAGGTATCATGATTAAATAAACAACTAAAATAGTTTTAATTAAATATTTATATGCTTTATTTAAATAAAAAATATCTTTAGATTTAGTATTTATATAGGCTTTAGGCATAAATAATTATTCTCTCCACCAGGGTTTAGCTAATTTAACTGGACCTGCAATCATACTTCTTAACCATCTAAGAAATACTGGAATAGTAAATTTAAAGCGTTCTAAGATCCCAAAAAATATAGATAAACCAATAGTTATTAGAAATGTCCAAATTTTCATGTGTAACAGGGTTAAAATTAAAGGACAAGCAGCGGCTGCATCTACCACAAAAAATCTTGCTTGTCTGGCGCTATCTCTCCAGTGTGCATCATCAGTATTCATATAAATTAACCTTATAATTATTATAATTAATATTAATAAATTAAATATTTATAATCCAACATCTTTATCTAACATTTCTGCTTGCTGGATTATAATTTTATACTCTCTTTCTGGTAAGATCCCTTCATTAAATTTTTTAGTAGCATCAACCAACATTGGTTGACCAAATTCTTTTAATAATTTTCTAGTAGTTTTTGCTAAATTCTGTATATCTGTATTTAATAAAATATCTCTTATCTTATCATTAAAAACTAAAAACTCTCTTAGCGCTATTCTTTTTCCATCTACACTTGGACATAATTTTTGCCATACAATTAAACGCATAGTTTCTAATATATCTAAAGCTCTTCCATAACGCTCTTCTGCAGGAAATATAGAGATCATTCTTCTTACCGCATCTGCTACTCCATTGCTATGTACAGTAGTATAGACAGGATGTCCTGTTAAGGCTGCATCAATTACTGCTGAAATAGTTTCTTGATCCCGAGCTTCACCAACTAAAATTAAGCGAGGTTTACGTCTTAAAGCATTCCTGACTCCTGCTGCAAAATTAGGTAAATGTTTAGGAATTTCAGATTGACTAATTAAAGAAGATGGAGCTTCAACATTATCATAAACGAATTCTATAGGAGATTCGTAAGTTAAGATTTTACGATGACCTTCAGGTTGTTCTAACAAATTTTTAATGATTGCCGCTAATAAAGTACTTTTACCCGAACCAGTGGAACCGGTAATTAATACTGTTCCTTGATAAGGAGACATATTGTCTATGATTTCTTTTTCTAAGTTTAAATGTGTAATGTCAGGGGGGGTTGTTGGAATAGTTCTTAATGTAATTTGGATCCCCTCATGTCCTTCTATTTGACAACCAGTAGCATTTACTCTATACCGAAAGCGTTGGGTACGAGAAGGGCGAATTTCGTAATGCGTATCTACATCTGTACCACTATAAATTTGAGTGGTACCATTAGCACCATAAATAATATTTAATAAATCTCCAACCTCGGTATTAGTTATTTTACGTTTGGTAATTTTATATAATTTTCCATGTATTTCAGTAAGTACACAAGAATTTGATTGAAAAGTAATATCTGATGCTTCTAACAAAGAACAATGTAATAACAACCTATCTAATGTTTCAGCAGTAAAACGTGTTGGTTCATCTTGGATTAAAAAATCAGTCATTTGTGGTGATCTCAGTTTTCCATTTAGAACCATCAGTTTGCAAACTAGGAAAAGCAGTAATTTTCAAAATTCTATCATTAACAGTTAAATTATTACGATCTCCAGTTATTCCTAATTCTATGCTAGATACAAAAGGTGGAGTAATCATCTCTTGAGCTAATAACTTTCTGTATAATAGCATTCCTTTGAAATCTCTCGTTAATGTATTTAAATTTTCTTTTAGTATAGCATCTGCTTGTTTTATTCCTTCTTCCCAGCCTTGATCAATATATTTTTCCCAAATAATTTGTTCTGCAGAATTTTTAGGTAATAAGCTTTTATCTGGCAATTCTGGTTGTTCAAAGGTTTTCCATAAATATTCACGCCAATTAGGAGGTGAAGTTACAAATTTTGCTTGATTTATAATTTTGTAATTGCGATCTGCAATCCGAATAATATCAGGACCAGCCAAGCTTAATGCCTGACGTGCCTCCACTAATACTGGAGGTAATACACTTTCTTCTACTAATAAAGCATAAAAATTAAAAATTCTATCTAAATATTTTTCATATTTATTAAATAGTTGTAAATTATTTGTAGTTCTAAAAGAAAGTCCACCTCTTGCACCTACCGATAATGCTGTATCGCGTAATGCTTGGACTCTAATTGGATTAACAGCTACATGTTTAGTATATTTAGGAATTTTTTTTAAAGAATTTTGTTCCTGTGAACCGGCGCCTTTTTTAGCACATCCGCTATTTAAGATTATAATTGATAATAAAAAAACTAGATTAATTAATAGTTTGCATTTTATAATTTGTTTATTAAATATTGTTTTATTAATTAATTTCATGATTATTATTAGGTGGTTTGGAGTTATAAGGGCCAAAACGATAGCGCAATTCAATAATTCTATTGGCAGGGAATACTACAATATTTACTCTTTTACCAGCTTGTAAACTAGCGTTTTTTAAGATATCTGCAATTATTGCTTTAGTTTGAGTTATAGAGATAATAATAGGTATTGGGCTTGGTGATCCTAAGATCTTTAAATTATAATTAGTCATTGCTGCAATTTTTTGCAATAAAGGTTCGATTGGCCCAGTCCAATCTATGTCTGCAGTATGTCCCATACCGCCTTCATGGGTAATTAATGGGGCGGTATTTAAAACAGGGATATTATTCATTTCTTGGCTCGCAGCCAGATTTGCTAAGGATTTTTCAATAGATTTTGCTGAAGTTATCAATTGTTCTTCTATACTTTGATTTATATTTTGATCTTTACATGGATCTTGTTCGTTTAAATTATTTTTATTACTAATTTTATTAGGATTATTATTAAGCTTATTATTACTAATTTTATTATTATTAACTTGATTATTAATTTTATTAAATTGACAATTTTCTGTTGATAATGCTTTGTTTGGATTAATATTATTATTTAAGCTTTTATTAGCACAGCTAGTACAAATTATTGTATTACTCGCAATAATTAAAAACATTAATATAAGTTTATTGTTAAGATTCATAATTTATATATATTTAATAAAGTTGTAAAACATAATAATTTAT
>CAIKKE010000070.1 GCA_903827925.1 uncultured Francisellaceae bacterium | reverse complement strand
TTTCTTAAATAAATAATAATTAAATATAATATTTCAATTGGATAGAGCAAATAAAAAAAAAATTTAATTTTTTAAAATACCAATAATTTATAAACATAATTATTACCTTATTATTTTTTTAGTTTTTTATTTCTTTATTTTTCCAAACTTTTTTTATATAAATCTTGAAAATATTTGTCGTGTTGTAATTCTTGATAATTTCCAAGTGCAACTAATTTACCATCTTCAATAATTGCAATTTGATCTGCTTGTTTAATTGTAGATAAACGATGAGCAATAATAATAGTGGTTTTATTCTGAATTAATTTTGCTAATGCGGTTTGAATTTTTTCCTCAGAATTAGGATCTAAAGCGCTAGTTGCCTCATCTAAAATTAAAATTGGAGCATCTTTTAAAATTGCTCGCGCAATCGCTATTCTCTGCCTTTGTCCACCAGATAATAAATTACCATTGCTTCCAATGTTAGTATCTAAACCTTGAGGTAATTGCTCAATAAATTCCATGGCATTAGCATTACGAGCTGCATGAATAATTTGTTCTCTACTAGCATATTGCATATAACCATATGCAATATTATTAGCAACTGTATCATTTAATAACACAATTCTTTGATTAACCATTGTAAAATTGCTACGTAAATCATGCAAATCAAACTCATTAATATTTATATTATTTAAATAAATTTCACCAGATGTAACCGGATAAAATTTTGGTAATAATCCTATTAAAGTGGTTTTTCCCGCTCCTGATTT
Source organism: uncultured Francisellaceae bacterium (assembly GCA_903827925.1). Classification (GTDB taxonomy): domain Bacteria; phylum Pseudomonadota; class Gammaproteobacteria; order UBA6186; family Azoamicaceae; genus UBA6186. Next base: position 8,005 of record CAIKKE010000070.1, on the reverse strand, counting down.
ACCAATAATTGCGGTAGTTTGTTGAGGTTTAAAATTTAGGTTTATATCAGATAAAATATTATGTGAAATATGATTTTTTTTATCAACATAATAAAAACCAACTTTTTTTAATTGAATATTACAATTAATTAATTGTTTGCTATGTTTGTTGGCAGTCTCAACAGACAAGTTATTTTGAGAAATTATATTGTTGTTTTCAATAGGTTTTGATAATAGATCGAAAATACTATCTACAGCGGCGAAACCTCGAGCCAACACATAATTAATCTCTGATAATAGTTTAAGTGGTCTGATTAATGCATACATTGCTCCAAATAATCCAACAAAATCTTCTTGGCTAATTGCAAAATTTTTGCTAATCGCAACACAAATTAATAACACAAACATTGAACATAGAGTCATTAACATAATAGATTCAGATAATACTGAAACCAATACTATTTTTAATTCTTGCTTAAAATTATAATTAACTAATTGTTTAATTCTTTGAGTTTCTTGAGGTATAGCTTCGAAAATTCTAATAACTTGACATGCTTCTATAACTTCATGAGCTAAGTGCGAAACATTGCCTACTGACTCTTGCAATCTATTGCTATATTTTCGGATCCTAAAATTAATTTTTCTTAAAAACCAGTAAATTAATGGCGAAATAATTAAAGCCAACAATGTTAATTGCCAATTAAAACTAAACATTACTCCTATAAAAAAAATTATAGTAACGATACTGCTTAATAGGTTTAAAATTGAATCTGAAAGTGCTCTCGTAATTTGTTCTACATCATAATTAATTTTAGAAATTAAATTACCTATTGAATATTTTTTAAAAAAGTCTATAGGTAATAACAACATATGAATTAAAATTTTGGAACGCAAATCTTTAGAAAAACTTTTAGTTAAATAACCAATTAAAAATTTAGTACAAAAACCAAATATAGATCTTAAAAATGCTGCTAATAATAGCATTGAAAGATATAAGTTTCGATCTATAACGATACTTTTATCAAATAATTTTAGTAATTTAGGGACTAATAACTTTAAAGAAACAGCTTCTATTAATTTAGTAATAATTAAACTAACAATGGATAAAATAATAATTAATAAATAAGGTTTAAGTGTTTCACATAAATTTTTAGAAGTTTTGTTACTGAATAATTGATGCAAATACATATACATGGAAAATATATACATGTACTTTTTATATTTCAAGTTATATTTTAAATTTATACAATCTATTTAAATAGCAAATTCTAAAGATCAAGTATTAATTCTGAGATCTTATGGGAACTATTGCATTTTGCATACTGTTTATATAAAGATTTAGCAGCTTCTTTCAAAGAATTTATCTTATTAGGATTGTTCTTTAACTCTATAATTAAAATTTTTAATTTATCTACAGTTAATTCATTTTGATTAACTAAAATTGCAGCATTATGATTTACTAAATATAAGGCATTTTTAGATTGATGATCATCAATCGCCCCAGGTAAAGGAACCAATATGCTAGCAGAGTTACTGGCTAATATTTCAAAGATAGTAGATGCTCCAGCCCTAGAAATTACTAAATTAGCTGCTTGATATGCTTTACTCATATCATCAATAAAACTTATAATTTGATGAGCATGGTTAGGATTTAATTGTAAATATAACTCTTTAGTGATAATTAAATCTTGCTCACCAGTTTGATGAGTAATTTGCAAATTATCCATACTGGCTAAAGCTGATGGTATCATTTGATTTAAAAATTTAGCCCCCCTACTTCCACCTAAAACTAATATTTTAAATAAATCTAATTGTTTTTGTTTGAAATTTTCAAGATTTATTAATAAATCTTGTCTAACTGGCAATCCAGTAAGAATAATTTTATGTAGATAATAATTACGTTCTGGAAAACTATTTGGAAAAGACTCTAAAATATTATTAGCAAATAATGCTAAAATACGATTACTAGTCCCTGCAATTGCATTTTGCTCATGAATAACTAATTTTTTTCTAAGTAACCAAGCTGCTATCCCGACTGGGCCTGTAACAAACCCACCCATTCCTAAGATTAAATCAGGATTACATTTCCATAATATTTTTAACGACTGTAAAATTGCAATAAAAATATAACTTATAGATAAAATTTTAGTTAACCAATTTTTACCTCGAATACCACTAATACTTATGTAATGGATCTCTAAATTATGTTGTGGTATCAATTTAGCTTCCATACCTCGTAAGCTACCAACCCAAATAACTTGATAGCCTTGCAAAATTAACTCTTCTGCTACAGCTAATCCAGGAAATATATGTCCTCCTGTTCCCCCGGCAGCAATAATAATTTTTTTGTTCATTTGACTTTGTAACTTTTTAGATTATTTATATTAATAATTTATTATAATAGAACTTTAAAATATTGTTCTGAGAATTATAATACCTTTAGGATCGAATCGGGGCCATACCTCAATTACGTAATAATTCTACTAAATATGAAAAAATTAAACTAGTTTCGAAGGAGTGTTACCCAGGGCCATTCAGCGAACAGCCATGGAGTGTTACAGACTTTAGCCTGTCGAGTGGAAGAATTCAAATAAATTTTTTGATTTTTTATTCGTGCAATAAATCTTTGGCAATTTCAAAAGTATGACTAAGCATTTCCAACACCTTACCTCCACCTCTAACTACACAAGTAAGGGGATCTTCAGCGACAACAACTGGGAGATTTATCATTTTAGAGAAAAATTGATCTATTCCCTTTAACAAAGCACCTCCTCCGGTTAAAATTATACCTTGTTCAATAATATCTGACACTAACTCAGGCGGAGATGAATGAATTGCAACTTCTATTGCTTTTACCATATTTTGCAATGGTTCATGTAAAGCCATTTGGATATCTCTATTGGTGACGACCACACTGATTGGTACTCCAGTTGCAATATTTCTGCCTCTAACATTAATACTTTTTAGTTCATCTATTTCTTGATTAAAATACGCACACCCAATTTCAATTTTCAAGAATTCAGCACTAGCTTCTCCAATCAAAATATTAAATTTTTTCTTTAAATAATTGATAATATGCTCATCACAACGATCTCCGCCTACTTTAGTTGAAGAAGAGTAAACAATTCCATTCAAAGAAATGACCGCAATTTCTAAAGTTCCTCCTCCAATATCGACCACCATAGAACCAGTCGCTTTAGTAATATCCAAGCCTACTCCCATAGCTGCAGCAACCGGTTCTTCAATTAAAAATACTTTACGCGCCCCGGTTCTTAAAGCAGATTCACGGATCGCTCGACAATCTATTTGGTTAGCATTACAAGGAACACAGATTAAAATATTAGGTGATGGAGTAATTAACCTAGATGCATAAATTCTTTTTACAAAACTTTGTAACATTTTTTCAGCAGCTTTAAAATTTGCAATTACTCCATCTTTTAAAGGTCTAACAGCTTGAATATTTAATGGAGTTCTACCTAACATTTTTTTAGCATCATAACCTACAGCCAAAATTTGCTCTTGATTTTTGGTCATCGCAACTACAGAGGGTTCATTTAGAATAATCCCTTTGTTTTTCTGATAAATCAAGGTATTAGCCGTACCTAAATCTATAGCTATTTCATCAAAAAAAATCCCTTTCAATCTTTCAAACATAAAAATATCGTAAAATATAATAATTAATTATAATTAATAATAGTTTAATTTACATATATTGTTAGTATTAGTTTAGCATTGGTTTTATAAATTTTATTTCTATAATTCTAGTTTAGTTGGGTTTAAAAAAAAATGCACGTAAAAACCCAAAGTTTTTCATCGATAAAACCCAAAGTTTTTCGCTGATAAAAACAGAGATGCTGGTAGTTTATTTGTAAACATAAATTTTACATAAAATCAATAAAGTACTATAAATTTAATATGGGGCAAAATAAATCACAATCTAATTATTATAAATCTCATCATCATAAAATTAACAACAATTTTGCAACTCATAAAAGTCATACCAATAAAAACTATAGGAATTTTTATTTAATAATTTTAACATTAATTATATTAATAATTCTTGGATATTTAACCCATGTTATTTACAATAAATTTCAAATAAACACTAATGGTTACGTCACGGTAGATATGATTAAAATTAGTAGCAAATTAAACAAAAAAATCAAGCATATATATACTGAAAATGAACAACATGTAACTTTAGGAGAAATTTTAGTAAAACTAGAAGATCAAGAATATGTGGATAGTATAATGGCAATTAAAGCAAGCTTGTCTATGGCTGAAGAACAATTGAAATTAACAACTGAAAATCATGAACAATCTTCCATGTTGTTGGCAGCCAAAAGAATTTCCAATAAGGAATATAATATTTTGCTAAAAGAATTAGAAAATGCAATTAAAAAACATGCTGATTGTAAAAATTTATTAAGCATTGCAGAAACCAATTTAAAGCATACAGAAATTAATGCTTTAAGTGATGGATGGGTAACTAATATGAATTTAGATCCCCTTAAAGAAATCACACAAGAGCAAAAAATATTAGAATTAATTACGGATAAAAAATTTTGGGTAATTGCTGATTTAACTAAAAAACAACTAAAATATTTAAGATTACATCAAAAAGTTGCAATCCATATTAAAAATTTTCCATATTATAATTTTTTAGGCAAAGTTGAAAAAATCAATATTAACAAACCCAAACCAAGTGTAAAAATTTTAATTGCTAATAATGATTTTAATTTTCCTTTAAGAAATGACATGCAAGCTAAGATTACTATTTATACTACTCCTTTTGTTAAGCCATTTAATTTTACCAAAATATTTTATCGCTGTTTAGCTGGCGTTGATCCATCTAAGTATTGATAGGTTATTCCTGGATTAATTAAAACATTTTTGATTTTAGCTAAAAATCTTACATATTGACTAAAAGCTAACGCCCTATGTTTGTTTTCAATTAAACTTTTTAACCAAACAATTTGATTTATCGTTAAAATTATAATAATTTTTTTAAACTATATTCTAACATCGTTAAAGTAAAAGGTTTGGTTAAATAACAATTTACCCCTGCAGACATTGCCTCATTAATTTCTTCTTTACTACTATTAGTAGTTACCATTAAAACTTTAAGATCTTTCAATTCCGGATCAGATCTTACTGATTTAGTCAATTCAATACCACTCATATTAGGCATCTTCCAATCAGTAATTAATAAATCTATTTTATTTTTACGTAAATAATCTAAAGCAATATCACCATCTTGAGCTTGATCAATATGCGAAAAACCTAGCTGATGTAATGTCGTAATTAATAAACTTCTAATAGTAAACAAATCATCCACTACTAAAATTTTAATGTCTTTATATAAAGATAAATTATTAACAATCATTAGAACCTTTCATTTTAGATTGTAATTTTAACATTGCCTGACTATGAATTTGACTAATTCTAGATTCGCTAACACTCAATACTTCTCCAATCTCTTTTAAATTTAACTCTTCTTTATAATATAATGTCAAGACTAAACTTTCTTTAGGATCTAAAGAAGCAATACATTTAGCTAAATGTTCTTTAAAATTATTATTTTGCACTTTCTCTAATGGACCAGGCAATGGATCTCTATTCCTGTCAATTAAATTATCCCCAGATAAATTTAAATCATCGAAACCAAAAATTTTTGCCCCTAAAGAATCCTGTAATAATTGATGATAATCATCTAAACTAAGCTCTAAAGCAGCAGCAATTTCTCGATCTTTAGGATCTTTACCAATTTTATTCTCAACTTTACGGATCGCTTCAGAAATAATTTTAGAATTCTTGTGCACAGAACGAGGCACCCAATCTCCTTTACGAATTTCATCAAGCATCGAACCTCTAACTCGGATCCCTGCATATGTTTCAAAGCTTGCACCTTTATTTTGATCATAATTACGGTAAGCTTCTAATAAACCAATCATCCCTGCCTGAATTAAATCTTCTACTTGAATACTAGGAGGTAATCTACCCAATAAATGATGCGCAATTTTTTTTACTAAATTAGCATATTTATGTACAACAGAATGTAACGTGCCTAAATTATCTTTAGAATATACTAAGCTACTCATAAATAAACTATACCGTTTAAAATATTATTATTGTTATTAACTGACCGAGAAAAGCTCATCTAATTTAGTAACTACTAAAATTTTTTTAATATCAGAATTACAATTGATAATACTAATATTAGCATTATCACTACCTGCATAATCCCTCAAAGCTAATAACATCCCTAATGCCGAACTATCTAAATAATCAGATTCACGTAAATCAATAATAAATTTAGTAGGCTTAGAAGTAATTTTTTCATATGAATTTCTAAATAATTGTAATGAACTAAAATCAAATCTACCTTGTACTGCAATTGTTAGTACATCACCTTTATCAGAAAGACTAGATGTTATAGACATAAATTTGCTCCCTAATATAAATCAACAAGACTAATACTCCATATTAATAACTAATACTTTTAACTAATACTTTTGTTAATAAATTACATCTAATATTTAAATAATAGTACATTACTAGGACTTAGTTGCTTAAATTGCAATAAAAATATAATTTATTTAACTTGTTTGACCTATAATTTTAAATAAATTTAAGTAGAACAAATTACAAATTACTTAACTATACAATTATATATTTGCTAATTTGTATATTTTGATAATCAATGTAAAATAGGCAGATTTATACAGGATTTATTTATATAAATTATTAGGAGTAAATTAGTGAGTAATTTTTTAATCGAATATGGTCTATTTGTTGCCAAAGCTTTAACTATTATATTAAGCATAATAATAACTGTAATTTTTATAATAGGTATAGTTTATTCCAAGAAAAAACATAAAGAAGAAAATTATATAGAAATCGAAAATATACATGATAAATTAGAAGAATTGCAAGACAATTTAGAATCAGAAATTTTAGATAAAACCACTTACAAAAAATTAAAAAAAAACAAAAAAAAACAAAAAAAATCTGAAGAAAAATCCAAAAAACAATCTTGTAAAACAACCGAAGAAGGCATAGAAGCACATAGACCAAGAATATTTGTGTTAACTTTTAACGGCGATTTACATGCTTCTGAAACTACTAATTTACGCGAAGAAATTTCAGCAATTTTAACCGTCGCCAAAAAAAATGATGAAGTTTTAGTTAAATTAGAAAGTAGTGGTGGAGTTGTACATAATTATGGGTTTGCTGCAGCTCAATTGGAAAGGATTAAGCAACACCATGTTAATTTAATTATTTCGGTAGATTTAGTAGCCGCTAGTGGCGGTTATATGATGGCATGCGTTGCTAACAAAATTATTGCTGCTCCTTTTGCTATTTTAGGCTCCATAGGGGTTATGGCAGAATTACCTAATTTTAATAAATTGTTAGAAAAACATCATGTAGATATAGAACATCACACCTCTGGAGAATATAAAACCACATTAACAATGCTAGGAAAAAATACTGATAAAGGCCGCCAAAAATTTATTGAAGAACTAGAAGATACGCATAAATTATTTAAAGAATTTGTGAAACTACATAGGCCGAGCATAAATTTAGAAAAAATTGCAACCGGAGAATATTGGTATGGGATTGAATCTTTAGAACTAAACTTAATTGATGAAATTCAAATTAGCGATGATTATTTAATGAAAAAAAGTAAAGATTATGATATTTATACAATTGAGTATAAGATCCACGAATCGTTAAAAGATAAACTTACTAATGCATTAGCAAATTTAGCTAATGCAAGTAATTTTATCTTAGCAAAATTTAACAGAAAAAAAATTATTAATTAAAATTTAAACAATTATTTAAAAATTTTTAGCTCCGGTAGCACAGTGGATAGCGCGGTCCCCTCCTAAGGGACAGGTCAGAGGTTCAAATCCTCTCCGGGGCACCACTAAAACACCAGAAAATTACAGGGTTTTTGGGTTTTTAGTTGAGTTTTTACAAGTTAATAAAAAATAATTTTTAACGCTGTAAGTCCACAGTAAGT
>CAIKKE010000069.1 GCA_903827925.1 uncultured Francisellaceae bacterium | reverse complement strand
TTATTATATCTTTTATTAAATTATAACATCTTATTATTAGATAATGGTATACAATTAGTCTCTTTTAGCCTAAAAACCACAATTAAAGCTATAATTAAACAAATAGGAATACTGATTAATGCATTTTTATAATCAGTATAAGAAAAAATTCTCTCTTTAGTTATAGTAACTGTAGTAATTGTCAAATCAGTTGTATTTACATCTAAAATTTTGCCAATTAACCACTGTAATCCAGCTCCTCCAAAAGTATTAATTGTATTTATAAAGCCAATAGCAGTTCCTGATAAACTATGATCATGGCTTTCTTTAGTTACCGCAAATGCTAAAATAAACCCACTAGAAAAAAATCCTAATAAAAACATTAATCCTGAGGTTATAGGAATAGAAAGATCTTGAATATAAATCAACATAACAACAATAATTAAAGTAGCTAAATTGGCAACATACATTGGTAAATTACGCAATTTTAAATAATCAGAAATTATTCCATAAATTGGTCCTCCAAATACCCACCCTATAAAAATTAATGACACTAAGAATCCTGATAATTCTCTACTCAACCCATGACCTTCGACTAAATAAGGGATCCCCCATAAACCACCAAAGGCTAATGTTGGAACAAACATTAATCCTGCATAAATGGCTGCAACCCACACCTGAGTAGAAGTAATGATCTGCTTTAAGCCTAATAATAATGGGATTTTATTTGAGATTTTACTTGCAAATTTTAAATCAACCACATCATTATTAAAACTATTATTAATATTATGAGGATTATAATTATAAGGGTAATCTTTAATTATTAACCACATTGAAAAACTTAACAATAATGCAATTACTCCGCTACCATACATAGTTTGTCGCCAATTACACATCTGTAAAATATAATTTACTGTTGACAACCCAAAAGCTGCACCTAGCATTCCAATAGAAACCATTAAGCCTATAAATAAAGCAAACCTATTTGGGGAGAACCAAATAGACGCAATTTTAGAACAACCAACTACCGCAAAAGATGAACCAATTCCTATTAATATCCTGCTAATTGCAGCAACTTGTAATGAATTGGCTGTGGCAAAAATAAAACTTCCCAATGAACATAATAAACTGGCAATAATAAATAATCTTCTAGGTCCAAATTTATCCATTAATAATCCTGCTGGAATTTGCATTAAACCATAAGCCCAAGAATAACAAGAAGATAATAAACCTAAATCTGCAGCTGTTAAATTAAATGCTATAGATAATTCAGGTTTCATAACTGATGGAGATATGTTTAACAAATTATCAAAAAAATAAAATATTGTAGCTAAAATCCATATAGGTAGACCTCGCAAAAATAAGCTTTTATCATATTTATATTGTTTGGGTAAATTATAATGCATATTATTTTTATGTTAAATTTTTAATAATTAAAATTCTTGAATCTTTGGATCTTTATATCTATCTCGATAACGTTTTTCTAATAATACAGCTTGATCGCGAGCTTTTGTATCTAATTGATTAATTAAAATATCCATTAATTCCGAATTAGATTCGTAAGAATCATTTAAAGCTATAATTAACCAAGCATAGGCTTTAATTGGATTAAATTTAACTCCAATACCTTCTAAATACATTATACCTAAGCTATATTGCGCTGGCCTATAACTATTTTTAGCTGCTTTTTTCATAAAAGCATACGCAGCAAAAGGATTATACATTTGTAATAATTTATTTTGCAATAATAAACCTAAACTATATTCTGCATAAGTATATCCTTGTTTAGCAGCTTTTTGATACCATTCAATTGCTTGTTTATAATTACGGTTATGATTAGCATCTTGAATATTCAAATCAGCTACTTTAGCTTGAGCTTTAGCATAACCATCTTTAGCCGATAATAAATACCATTTCATAGCTTCTTTAAGATCTTTTTTAAACCCAAATCCAATTTCATAAAGTCTACCAATATTAAATTTAGCTAATAATTGATCTTCTTTATCTTCTACTAAATTAAACCAATGAACACTAAGAGACAAATCTTGAGAAACAATTACACCATTAGCATAAAAAATACTTAACAATAAACTAGAATAACTATCCCCCAAATTAGCGGCTTTAGTATATAAATCAATAGCTTTATATAAATCAGGTTCAATTCCTTTACCTGAAAAATATAAATCTCCTAGTTTAACTAATGATTTAGCAAAATTTTTGTTGGTTGCTTTAGTATACCAATATACTGATAATTTCCTATTAACCGGTACCCCCCACCCTTGATTATAAATTTCCCCTAAATAATATTCAGCAGTAACTTCACCTAAATTAGCAGCTTGAGTTAATAAATCTATCGCCTTTAAATAATCTCTAGGAATGATTTCTCCATGAAGGTATAGCAAACCTAAACGTAATATAGCTGGAGTAAAATTTTGTTTAGCTGCTTGTTGGTAATACATTAAAGATAATGAATATTCTTTGATATTTAAATAATGTTCAGCAAGCATCAACATTGCTTCCGGCTCACCTTGTCCAGCTGCTTTAATAAAAGAATTAACAGCAATATTCATATTGATTGGATATTTTTTTTTCTCCACTAAACCTTGTTCAATCAATTGAGCCATTTGATATTCAGCTTCATAAGATCCCATACTTGCAGCTTTAGAATACCAATGTATAGATTTATGATAATCAGGAGTATTTAAATACCCTCCTTTATATAAATAACCTAAAGCAAGCATCGCTTGAATATTACCTAATTGAGCAGCATCTTTATACCAATCTATTGCTTTTACATTAGAAATGTTCGTACCTATGCCCGCCAGATACATATTACCTAATTGCCACATAGCTTTAGAAAAACCTCGAATAGCAGCTTTATAAAACCAATTATAAGCCACAACTGGATCTTGTTCTACGCATAAAAAACCATTTAAATAAATTTCTCCTAATCTATACATCGCATATACATCTTCTTCTTTATTGGCTAAACACTCTAACATGGCTATAGTTAAAGCTTGTTCTTCTTTAGATTTAGGGAAATTAATAATTTTCAGATCTTTATTTTGATTTTTATCTATAGCTTTATTTTCGTCTATAGCTTTGTTTTCATCTATAGCTTTATTTTTATATTGATTAACAGTTGCGTTAACTGTAACAGTTTGTTGTTTTTTTTTAGAAAAACATTTTCTAATTTCTTCTATGGTTTTACAAAAATTACAACTAGATAATAATCCGTTTAATATAATTAAAAGTAAAATGCTGAAAATTTTATTGAATTTATTTTTCATATTTATATTTATACTTAATAAAGCTAAAACAACAAACTATCATAAACTATGGATACTGCCAAAATCCTGGCAATTTTGCAACCACACTATGTATCTATTCTTATAACCTCAGTTCGACGAAATTAAAAAGCTGATAGTTTTTCTCTTGTTCAACAATCAAACATAAGAAAAACCTTAATAGGTCCTTAATGATTTTCTAGGCTTTTTAATTTTCGTCGAACTGAGGTTTATATATAATAATAATTGTCTTATTGTAGGTCAAATTGAAAAAATTACCATTAATCAGATCTATAAAATATACTTACAATGTCGTTCAACTTTCTTCGGTATATATATTATATTTTTTATAATATATATAAGGATGTTTATTTTTAA
>CAIKKE010000068.1 GCA_903827925.1 uncultured Francisellaceae bacterium | reverse complement strand
TGTTTAGCGACAATTAGAATTTCCACCCAACGACAATTAAAATTCCCTTAATTTCAAACACTAAATTTGAACAAAAAATTAAAACCTTTAATGTATTTAATTGTTTAAATACAATTAAAGGAACAATAATAATGACATGTACTAATCAACAAATAAAAATTTTAATGAGATATATTAATATTAAAACTTTAGAGATAGCAGCAGCAAAGGCGGATATGAGTGTAAAAACAGCTAAAAAATATTTGAGATCAAAAAAATTACCTAGTGAATTTAAAGTACCTAGAAATTACAGTACTCGTCTGGATCCTTTTGCTGAACATTGGGAACAAATAGAAAATATATTAAAAACTAGACCAGGGCTACAAGCAAATCAATTATTGATGTATTTAATGGAAGAATATCCAGATTATTATAACAATAAACATTTGCGTTCTTTACAGAGACGTTTACAAATTTGGAATGCTGAGAACGGTATAGATAGAGATGTAATTTTTCCGCAAAATATTTTGCCAGGTAAACAAAGTCAATCAGACTGGACTAATATGAATAGCTTAAAAATAACTATTAATAAACAACCTTTCAATCATTTATTGTTCCATTTTATATTACCTTATTCTCATTGGGAATCTGTTATGATTTGTTATAGCGAAAGTTTAGATTCGTTAACCTCAGGCTATGAAAAAGCTGTGTGGGAACTTGGTGGTACTCTGCCTGATCACAGAACAGACAATCTTAGTGCAGCAACAAAAAAAAATGGCACTAAAAGAGTATTCACAGAAAAATGGGAAGAATTTCTTGTTTACTATAAAGTTAAACCTTCTCGCAATAATCCTGGAGTAAGTCATGAAAATGGTTCTATAGAAAAAAGTCATGATATTTTTAAAAACGCAGTTAGACAACAGCTCATAATTCGTGGCCATAGAGATTTTTCTAGCTTAGATGAGTATGAATTGTTTATTACCACAATTAAAAACAAACGTAACGCTTTTTGTAAAAAAGCATTAGCTATAGAAGAACCGTCATTACAAAAATTACCAGATACAAAGTGGTTAGCACCAACAATACTAGAAGTAAGGGTAAACACAGCCAGTGTAGTTAATATCTTAAAAATGCCTTATTCCGTACCTAGCAGATTAATAGGATATCACCTTAGAGCTTATGTATATCAAAATAACATTGAATTATATTATGGTAATAAATGCCTACAAAAGATGCCAAGAGTTTTTAATAAAGATACTACATTGGGAATAGATTACCGACACATTATAGATAGTTTAGTTAGAAAACCTGGAGCATTTTTTAATTATAGATATCGTCAATGTTTGTTTCCTCAGACTATTTTTAGAAAAACATATGACAAATTAATCAAATTATATCCAAATGCTGGACATAAAATTTATTTAAAGATACTACAGCTTGCTAAGATGTATGGAGAACAACAAATAGGTGAAGCTCTAAAATTAGCTATAAAACAAAAGAAAAAAATTACTATAGAGTTATTAAAAAAAATTATTGCAGTTCCTTCATCCAAAATACCATTAGTAAAAATACAAAAAGTATCTTTATCAAACTATGATCAATTACATAATTTTATAAAAAAGGAGTATAAATCATGAATTCTACAATTGCTCAGCAGCCACTACAAACTTTATTACAAAACCTTGGTTTATCAACTTTTGTTGCTAATTATTATACTCTTGCAGAAGAATTTGAAAGAGAAAAGAAAACCAATATTGATTATTTGCAAGAATTAGCTTTAAGAGAAGCAGAATACCGTTGTCAACAACGTATTAAACGTTTATTAAAACAAGCAAAATTACCTAGGAATAAATTACTTAAAGATTTTGACGTGCAACGCATACCAGGTTTATCAAGTACTACTATACAGCAATTAGCAAGAGGTGATTTTATAGATCGATATGAAAACATCATAATTTTTGGTAATTCAGGTTCAGGTAAAACTCACTTAAGTATTGCTTTAGGACGAGAGTGGTGTTTATTGGGTAGGAAAATATATTTTGTAACAGCCGCCAATTTAGTGCAACAATTATTGCAAGCTAAATTAAAATTAACACTAGAAGATTTTATTAAAAAACTTGATAAATTTGAGGTTATACTGATAGACGACATTTCTTATATTCCATATGAGAGAAATGAAACAGATGTATTATTTCAACTATTAGCATCTCGTTATGAAATGCGTAGTATACTTATTACAAGCAATTTAGCATTTGGTGATTGGAAAACTATTTTTAAAGATGAGGTTACTGCAAATGCCACTATTGATCGTTTAGTGCATCATTCAAAGATTTTAGAGTTAAATGTTATTGATAGTTATAGATTAGAATGGGCAAAATTAAAAAGAGAGCAAGAAAAAAATCAAGAATCACAACAACAATTACCTATTAATAAAATTAACCATGTTATTTATTTATAATATTGTAATATAATTTAACAAAATTTAATTGTAAACAAATAATTTTTGGATTTTATAAAAAATATTTGACAATTATTTATAGATGTTATAGCTTAAAAATAATTAGAGGAGGTTATCAAAAAACGGTGTAAAAAATGGAAATTCTAGTTGTCGTCCGAAGGAAATTCTAATTGTCGCTAAACAGATATTCTGTTCCATATCAATTTGTAAAGCAAGAATTATGGATCAAAGCAACTGAAACTATGGTTAAAATTTATCATGATTATAAATTAGTTGCCATTCATGTTCGCTGCTATACTAAGGGAGAAACAATAACTTTAACAGAACATTTTCCACCTCAAGCTAAAGAATATCTTTTACATGATAATAATTGGTGTATAGAAAATGCTAAAAATATAGGTCCATTTTGCCTACAAGTTGTTGAAGAATTGTTAAACAATAAACAATGTGATTATTTAAGAGCCGCGCAGGGAATAATAAAATTAAAGAAAAAATTTGGAGAAGTTAAAGTTGAGTTGGCGAGTCAAAAAGTACTAGAAATAGGCGCTGTTAGTTATAACGCATTAAAAGAAATTTTAAAGAAAGGATTAGAGGGATTACCTATAGATAAATCAGTTAATAATCAATTAGATAAAGCGTATTTAGGAGAAGGAAAATTTTGCAGAAAATTTGAAGATTTTTTAATTAATTAATTTATATTATTTAACATTAATTTTATAGATTGCAAAAGGAAAAAACAATGAGTAAAATAAACCCAATGCCTGAAATAACAATTTTGCTTAAGCAATTAAAGTTACAAACTTTTATAGATAATTTATATAAACATAATAAAACAGCGATAGAGAACAAATTAAATTATCCAGAGTTTTTAATATTATTATTGCAAGACGAGATTTTAATGAGAGAACAAAAAAGATTTATAAGTAGCATGAAAATGTCTAGATTAAGAGGCGATAAGACTTTAGAAAATTTTGATTTTGGATCTGATCTTGAGTTTGATTATAAAAAAATCAAAGAAATAGCTAGTTGTAGGTTTGTAGAAGAAAAAGTATGTGCAGTAATTGTTGGTCCAACTGGTTCAGGTAAAACTCACTTAGCGCATGCTATAGGAAATTGTGCAGTAAGACAAAATATACCTACATTATTCATAACAACAAGCAAATTGATAGAAGAAATCAAAAGTTCTATATTAACTAAAAATTATGAAAGATATAAAAAAAAGATTTGTAAATTACCATTACTTATAATTGATGATTTTGGTTTAAAACCTTTTGCAACTCCAGAAGAAGAATATTTTCATGAAATTATTAGTGATAGATATGAGAACAGTGCAACTTTAATAACTAGCAATTTAGATTTTAGTGAATGGATCCAAGCATTTCCTAATAAGTTATTAGGGGTTGCAACTATAGATAGAATTAGAGATAAGGCATATTTATTAGTTTTTGAAAAAGATATCCTTAGCCATAGACAATTTAAAGAAAAAACAGTAATTAAAAATAATGATAATAAAGAAGATTTAAAATTATTAGAAGAAGCTTGTTAAAAGCTAAGGTGTGTGCTGGATGGCCGTTGGACGTGTTGAAAAAATTGATGGATGAAATGTGTAAAACTGTAAACAGTTTCCCACATTATCAATCACAACTTTTCCAACACTCCATCCACACACATATTTAATTAAATAAATAATAAATTTTTATATAAAAAGGAGGTAGGTTTTAGGTAAAAAAGTTGTAAGTTATAATTATGAAGTTTACTATGGTTAAGAAATAAGTTGCTCAACTGGTGCGGGTTTTAGTTGATTAGCTGGTGCAGCCATAAAGTGGCCTCATTAAAGTGCAACTGAGTGGCTCCATTTAGTGCAAATTGACAATCTTTCTTCAAAAGACAAATTATATGATTCTGGTTGCTTTATTAATTCTTCTAATGCTGTAACCATACCATTCAATTTGATTTTTTTTAATTGCTCAATTGTTGTGTTGATTGACATAAATTTCTCCTGTTTTAAATTTGATTTATAAATAATTATTAAACACCAATTAAAAAAGCGTATTACTCTTAACTCTAATTGGTGCTTAATAAAAACATTCTGTTTTAAGCTTGTCTTATTTGTTGCATTTTTTTCTCCTATCTTTTATGGTTGCAGTGATAAATTTTGGTTCATATTTATAATTTTTAAATTTATTTAAAATATTCAGGTCCCCTTATGTTTTCGTGGTTAGTAATTTTGTCATCCTCCTGCTCAGGATTTGGCGGTAATTGATCTGTACCGTTTTTCAAAATGGTAATAACTGTATGGTAATTGTAAGAGCCAACTTTATTCGCTAGAGCACAAGCAGCTTCGAGTCTGTTATTGTTGAATTTTTTACTAAGACTTAACAATCCTAAACATGATCTATAACTTTGTTCCTGATGTTTCTTTTTGGCTATTATATGTTGAACCATTTTCACTGTTTCTGCTCCTATAGTAAGAGCCCAATTTAAAAATCTATCAGGATTCCAACCTTCATGATGTTTATGTCGTTCTGGCATATGTTCAGAAATAGTTGAAAATCCACCGCGTTTATAGCCACGTATATGAGTGGCTACTATTTTTCCGTCATGGAATATTTCTATAGTTGTAGGCTTAATTCTTAAATCTACAACTTTACCTATTAATTGATATGGTACAGAATAATAATATCCATGAGTTTCTACATGGTAATCTATATGTACTTTGGCATCTTCAAGTTCCACAAATTCAAATTTATTTTGAGGTAATGCTTTTAAAGCTGGCTTATCTATTTCTAGAAATAAACTACTTCTACTTTGATTTGGTATTTTTTGAAATGGTTCTTCATTAATTTCTTTTAAATTTTTACTTATTTGTTCGTTTAATTCATGCAAACTAAAAAAACTCATATT
>CAIKKE010000067.1 GCA_903827925.1 uncultured Francisellaceae bacterium | reverse complement strand
TTTTCGTTAATAAAGTTGTTTTCGTTAATAAAGTTGTTTTCGTTAATAAAGTTGTTTATATAAATAAATTTTTTAAGTAAAAATAGACAAATTTGGTTCTTTATGTAAAATGTTGGTTGTGCTTATAAAAATCTTAAAAAATATGGTCTTAAAATGGATATAAAAAAAATTAAAAAACTTATAGAACTTTTAGAGCAATCTGGAATTTCTGAGATGGAAATTAAAGAAGGTAAAGAATCTATTAGACTTTGTAAACAAATACCCGTAATTACATCACATTTACCACAAATTCCACAAACTATTGTAACTTCTCCTCCATTTGGAACACATACTCAAAGTGGAATAATTCATCCTAACCAATATCATCATCAATCATCGCTTGATTCATCTATTTTAAAAGAAGCAAAAACTTCTAATAATTCTAATTTTAATGAATCTATTATACAATCTTCTGAAAAACCTTCTTTAAAATCCCCAATGGTCGGTACTTTTTATCGAGCTACCTCTCCTGAGGCTAAGCCTTTTGTAGCGCTTGGAGACCGGGTTAATATTGGGGATACTTTATGTATTATTGAAGCGATGAAAATGTTTAATCAAATTGAAGCAGAATGTTCAGGCACCATAGAATCAATATTGGTTGAAAGTGGGCAACCTGTTGAATTTGGACAACCTTTATTTAGTATTATTCCTGATTAATTATGATAAATAAGATTAAAATAATTGATAAATTAGTAATCGCTAATCGTGGAGAAATTGCTTTAAGAATTTTACGTTGTTGCAAAGAATTGGGAATTAAAACGGTAGCGTTACATTCTAATGTTGATAGCAATTTAATCCATGTAAAATTAGCTGATGAATCAGTATGTATAGGTCCAGGTCCTTCTAGCTTAAGTTATTTAAATATTCCAGCAATAATTAGTGCTTGTGAAATTACTGATGCAGTTGCTGTACATCCTGGATATGGTTTTTTATCAGAAAATCCTGATTTTGCTGAAAAAGTTGAACATTGTGGATTTATTTTTGTAGGACCTAAGCCTGAGACTATTCGATTGATGGGGGATAAAATTTCAGCAATTAATGCGATGAAACAAACCGGGATCCCTTGTATTCCAGGATCTTATGCACCTTTGGGTAATGATAATGAAAAAAATTTAAAATTAGCTAAAGAAATTGGTTACCCAATTATTATTAAAGCAGCTGGAGGCGGTGGTGGTCGTGGTATGAAAGTAGTACATAGTGAAGCTGCTTTATTAAATGCAATAGCTTTAACCAAACATGAAGCTAAAACTGCTTTTGATAATGACAACCTTTATATGGAAAAATTTTTAACTAATCCTAGGCACATAGAGATCCAAGTTGTAGCAGATGGTCAAGGAAATGCAATTTATTTAGGGGATCGAGATTGCTCGATTCAAAGGCGTCATCAAAAAGTAATCGAAGAAGCTCCAGCTCCGGGGATTTCTGCAGAATTACGTCAAAAAATTGGGGAATTATGTGTAAACGCTTGTTTAGAAATTAATTATCGTGGAGTTGGTACTTTTGAATTTTTATATGAAAATGAAGAATTTTATTTCATTGAAATAAATACTAGGATCCAAGTAGAACATCCCGTTACAGAATTAATTACCGGGATTGATATCGTTAAGTTACAATTAGAAATTGCGGCTGGCAATCCGTTAAACATCAAACAACAAGATGTTAACTTTAAAGGTCATGCAATAGAATGTCGGATCAATGCAGAAGATCCTAATACTTTTATGCCTTGTCCGGGTAAAATTAATTTTTATCATGCGCCTGGAGGGCCAGGAATTAGGATAGATTCTCATATATATACCAGCTATGTTGTTCCACCAAATTATGATTCTTTACTTGGAAAATTGATATCTTTTGGCAATACTAGAGAACAAGCAATTCATAGAATGCAAACTGCCCTAGAAGAAACAATTATCGATGGAATTAAAACTAATATTCCTTTGCATCAAAATATGATGAAAGATGCAAATTATAAACAAGGACAATTATCTATTCATTATTTAGAAAAAAATTACTCAACTAAACCTGGTTGATAGATAAATGCAAATTGGCAATTATACAATTCATAATAAAGCAATTTTAGCTCCAATGGCAGGAGTAACTGACAGACCTTTTAGGCAACTATGTAAAAAATTAGGTGCCGGGATGGCCTCTTCTGAAATGGTTGGTTGTACTTCTTTGTTAAGAGGTAGCTTAAAAACTTTACGTCGTAGTAATCATTTAGGAGAAACTATTCCAAGAGTAGTACAAATTGTAGGCACTGATCCTGCTTCTATGGCATTAGTCGCTAAAATCAATATGGATCAAGGAGCACAAATTCTTGATATTAATATGGGATGTCCTGCTAAAAAAGTTTGTAATATGCTAGCGGGTTCTGCCTTACTTAAAGACGAGATTTTGGTAAGTAAAATTTTAACTGCAGTAGTTAATGCAGTTTCTATTCCAATTACTCTAAAGATCCGCACCGGGTGGGATCCACAACATAAAAATGGGATCCAAATTGCCAAAATTGCTGAAGAATGTGGGATCCAAGCTCTTGCAGTTCACGGTAGAACTAGATGTTGCTTTTTCAAAGGATCCGCAGAATATGAAACTATTACTGCAATTAAAAACACTATTAAAATTCCAGTAATTGCGAACGGTGATATAAATTCTCCTGAAAAAGCCAAACAAGTATTAGATCAAACTGGAGCCGATGCAATCATGATAGGCAGGAGTGCTTTTGGTAATCCTTGGATTTTTAAACAAATAAATTATTATCTACAGCATAATCAAAAATTAACCGAACCATCATTTGAAGAAATTTACCAAATTTTACACGAACATTTATTATGTTTATATGAATTTTATGGAGAAACCACTGGAGTATTAATGGCAAGAAAACATGTAAGTTGGTACGCCAAAGGTAAAATGTCTGCTGCTAAATTTAGGCATAATTTTAATCAATTAAAATCATCAAAAGAACAATTAAGTGCAACTGCACAATTTTTTGGAGAACCTTAAATGTTAATTTACCAAGATCTGCTACCACTTAATCAATACATTAGATCCTCTATCAAAAAATATTTAGCAAATTTTGAAGCTATAGAATTTAAAAAAATTACTGATTTATATAAACTAGTTTTATCCGAAGTAGAAAAGCCATTAATTGAAATTTCCCTGGAATACACTAATGGCAATCAATCCAAAGCTGCTAAATTATTAGGTTTAAGTCGTAATACTTTAAGAAAACTAATTAATGATTATCAGATAGATCAGCAAATAGAAAAATCTATAAAGAATATTTAATAATTAATAATT
>CAIKKE010000066.1 GCA_903827925.1 uncultured Francisellaceae bacterium | reverse complement strand
TTTATGTCTAATTTAGTTATGAATTTTTTTTTAATTATTGATTTTTAATTTTTTATTTCAGTAATTAAATCTTTTTTACTTATTAACCAACTTTGAAAAGCATAATCACTGATTTTATATAACCAATATTTATAATCTTGCTCTTTAAGATCTAAATTATTTAAGCTATCTTTGATTCTAAAATAATACTTGTCATGTAAATAAACTATCTCAAAATTAAGGGTATTTTTTTTCTTGAAAATATCTAACTTAAAACCTGGTTTATCTTTTGTTTCACTTTCTGATTTATCTAGATCTTTTAAAGTTAAATTAATATCTAATACTTTGATTGCCTCAGATTGATCTTTAATTACATCTTCATAATTCAAATAACCAAATTGGCTAATAATATTATCTAGAACATACTGATCTTTTAATTTATAATTTTTAGGAATATCTAATAAATTTAGATCGCCTTTAGTTATGTTTCTCTTTATATAAATAAAATTTTTCGGATCTTTAGCTTTAATTAATTTTAGTTCAATAATATTTTCTGCATTTATATTTAACAACGGTTGTTTAACTAGATCTTTAAATGCAAAACTTTCTGGCAAACTACCTGAAACTAACCAAGTTTGCGGTTCCTCAGGACGACGTACAAATATATGATTTTGATAATTAGAATTTGGACTTGCAATAAATTCTCTTTTTCCTAGATATACACTAACTATCTTTTGATGATTTGCATCTAATAAAGTAATTCGAGTAGTATTTTTATTGGTTTCTAAATCTTCTAAATTAATCTCAGCAAAATTTTGAGATTTTGCAGTTTTTGATTCAATTATTTTTAAATCTGCTAAACCAAAAATGATTTCTTTAATTTTTAATCCAGGAACTGGATAACTAAACTTTTCTAAAACTAACCAATTTTGATTTTCATTAACAATAGTGAATTTTTCTCCATTTGCTTCAATTACTAACCCATTTATTTTGTTTAATACATCCCCAGTATGCAATTGCTTGAAAAACCAATTTTCTTGTTTTTTACGATAAAAAAAAGAAAAATTAAACTTACTAAAATTAAACTTACTAAAATTGAATTTACTAAAATTAATATTTTTATAAATAATTATAGTTACCACAAAAACTATAATTATTAAAATAATATACAGCCAATGTTTTTTATTTAAATCCTTTAACATGTTTTTTATTTCCAATTAATTTATAAAATTTATCACCCATAAACCAATAACTAATAAATGATGCAATTATTAATAAAGGCATAAAGATTATACTAAAAAATTTAACATTATTTTCTAAAACTTGAATATCTTCCCTTAAAGATCTACGCACTTCTCTTAATTTTTTTCTAGTATTTATAAGATCGCTTCTAAAACTTTCTTCTTCTTTTTTATGTTCTAATGATAAAGTTTTTTGGTCCATTGCAGCTAATTTCTTTTTGGTTTCTTCAATTCTTTTTAACAATGCTTCCTCTGTTTGAAGAAACTTACTTTGGGACTGTAATTCAATTTCTCTAATTTTATCAAAACCTTTAGTATAAGAATCCTTATTTCTAATACTAATTAAAGCATCACTACCCGTTAAATTATCTAAAGCATTTAAAATAAATGTACCATTACCAGAATTAGGTATAAAGATCTGATTTCCTAAAAAATTTTGCGTAGTAGCCCAAAAATGATCATATAAAAAATCTGCATTCGCAATAACTACAATATTAGCTTTAGGTACAGATTTATCACTAAATGCCGATTTTACTTCCCCAGTAATTCTAGCAGCTACATTAACTGGGTTATCCTCGGATTTATAATCTTTTAATAAGCTTATAGGGTCGGATTTATATTTTAAAAAATCTACCTTATTTACTAACATTGCATCGGATTTAATCGAAATTAATGGTGAAAAAATACTTTTAGCCTGCACCTTTGGTGCAATACTGCCCGCAGAAATTAAAGTAATTTTACTTAAATTAGCAGTTAAAATGTCATCTTTATTTAAATTAGTAGAATTAGCATCTATCCATAAAGGATATAAACTCGTAATTTCTTTACCTTCATGTACGTATCTTACTTGCTTAGCTAAAGCACGTGAAGCTACGATTTTATTCGAATCATAGTCTATTCCCCAAGCAGTTAATAATTTATTTAAAGAAATTTTAGTACTTATAGTATTTGTATTATTTTCATCTTTTTTCTTATGTTGATCTAAGAATAAATTTTGTTTTACCTCAGAAATTGGATCTAACAATAATAGTACATGCCCTCCTTCTAACACAAATTGATCTATAGCTTGAGCTGTATTTAATTCTAACTCTTCTTCAGGATTAATTAACAATAATACTTTAGTTTCTTTAGGGATCTGATTAACTGAGCTTGGATTTAACATTTCGACATCAAATTGTTGGTTAATTTGTTGCCAAATTATCCATGGCTGGGAATTATTAACTATATTTGGATTGTTAGTCATCTTGCCATCAACAGGTAAACTACTAATTACTGCAATCTTATTAAATGCTTGTTTACTTAGTTTAGCAATCAACTGAGTAATATCGTATTCTAAATAACCTTCTCTGTTCGGTTGTAAAAATGGAATAACTTCCTTACCAGTAGTTGAATTAACCGCAACTAACCCAAAATATAACTCTGTACCTTCATTATTAATAGGGACCCCCTGTAACCCATAATGCATCGCTTGATCTTCTTCTTCTGTAAAAGGCATAGGATCTATAACTTGTAATACAATCTTTTTATTCCCATATCTTTTATATAGTTTTAAAAATTCTTCCACTCTAGTTGCAAAATTCAAGAAAAATGGATTATCTTTAGCTAATTGCTTAGAAAAAAATAACTTTAAATGAATTGGCTCGTCTATATTTGATAAAATCTTACGACTACCACTAGATAAGGTAAATATCTGGTTGGCTGTTAAATCGAGTCTGGCAAATCCTAAAAATTTATTACTAAAAAAATTAATAATAATCAAAAAAGTAAAAATAATACTTAAACCTAATACAATTAATAATTTTGGATTTAAATTTTTAATTTGCATAATAAATCTCTATTTAATTAATTTAATAATCTTTAATCCCTAGCTTTATTAAGTTCTAACACCATAACATTGGCTAACATCCAAGATAACAATACTGAAATAAAATAAACTATTACTTTAGCATCAATTAAACCTTTTACAATAGTATCGAAATTTGTAATAAAGCTAAATGTTTGAATTGTCTCGATCATAAAATCTGGCAAAATATTACTCAAATAATCAATGAACACCGGAAAACCACTAACATTAAATAATAAACAAATTAAAAATGATCCAACAAATGCAATAACTTGATTACTAGTTATAGCAGACACACAAGCCCCAATTGCAATAAATGCTCCTGCCATTAAAATACTACCTATATACCCAGCAATAATTACTCCATTATCTGGACTCCCTAAATAATTAACTGCAATAAATAATGGAAAAGTTAAACCTAAAGAAATAATCATAAAACTCCAGGCCGCTAATAATTTAGCAATTACTGCCTCAATCGTTGTTATTGGTAAAGTAAATAATAATTCCATGGTACCTTGCTTTTTTTCCTCTGCCCATAATCTCATCGTAACCGCTGGAATAAATACCATATAAATCCATGGATGTGCGCTAAAAAATGGCGCAAGATCGGCAATCCCTCTAGTAAAAAAAGACCCTATATAAAAAGTAAAAATTCCATTCATTAATAAAAAAATTGCCATAAATACATAGGCTATCGGAGTAATAAAATAATTTTTTAATTCTCTGGA
This sequence comes from uncultured Francisellaceae bacterium, assembly GCA_903827925.1. Taxonomy (GTDB): domain Bacteria; phylum Pseudomonadota; class Gammaproteobacteria; order UBA6186; family Azoamicaceae; genus UBA6186. Next base: position 11,262 of record CAIKKE010000066.1, on the reverse strand, counting down.
AAATATGATCCAAATATTATAAATAGACATTTAATTTACCTCTTGACAATTTAATGTAGTAATTTTACGAAAAAATGTCTCTAGCTCTCCTGATGGACAAGGGGGGCCATCGGAAATAATTCTACCATCTGCTATTACCATAACCCGATTACAAATAGCTTCTACCTCTTCTAAAATATGCGTGGATAAAATAATTACTTTATCTTTAGCCATTTTTTTTATAAGTTCTCTAACCTCATGTTTTTGGTTAGGATCTAAACCATCAGTTGGTTCATCTAAAATTAAGATTGGGGGATTATGTAAAATTGCTTGAGCTAAACCTAATCTACGTTTAAAACCTTTGGATAATTGTTCTACAGTCTTATTTAAAACTGTTTCTAAATTAACTTGCTTAATAACAGTTGCTAAGCAATTAACTAAATTTTTACCAGCATATCCACGAATTTTAGCTACAAACTCCAAAGAATCGTATACTGACATATCTACATAGCTAGGTGCACCTTCTGGTAAATACCCAAATTGTTGCTTAGCTAATACAGGATCTATGGCAATATCTGTTCCATTAATTAATATTGAACCCGAGTTTGGCTTTAAAAACCCAGTAATCATCCGCATGCTAGTAGTTTTACCAGCACCATTAGGACCTAAAAATCCAACAATTTGTCCTTGATTAGCAGTAAAAGAAATATTATTTACAACTAACTTATTGTTGAAAACTTTAGATAAATTTCTTACCTCAAGTTGTACAATTCCATTGTCATCATTCTTAAATGTTGTAGACATTAAAATAATCCTTAACAAAACATATAGCCTAATAATTATATGCATTATTTGATATACCATGTTATTTATAATCAAACTATAATATAAATTCAAGTTAAATCATAAAAAATTAAATATATATTAATATTTATGCATATATAGGGATTAATTTTACGATCTTATTCCGCTCTAGCATATGGATTACCATTACGCGCTAAAGCAAGTCTTTGCATATCATTCAGCTTACTTCCGCCTGTTTCTGACTGTTCAGGACGTTCATACCTATTAAATAACTTTTCTGCACCTTCAGATTTGCTATAAACTTCTCCATTTATAGCTTCTAATATGCATTCTAATAACTTATATAAGGCAGCACCTAATCTAGCATATTTATCTGCATAAACTTGATAAGAATAATTTTCAGCATGTGATTCTAGATCTTTTAATGCCAATGGAGTTGCAACCAACTCTTTTTGTGAATCTAAATAACTTTTCCAGAGTAAATCGGTAATTAATTCTTCTTCCTCTGAATTTTCAGCAAAATTAGCATTTAACCAATTCTGAAAGCTTGTAAATATAGGATCCCAATTCTGTATATTGTTATCATTTTCTTGAGGTTTATTTGTATATATTTCATTAAAAGTATCTTTTATGCCTTCATCTATATTACTTGAATTAGCGAATAAACCATTAAAAAGTGTAAGTATATTATTAATAAACGTAGGTTTATCTTTTTCTTCCGCAACTAAAATAGCAATTTCCTTTGTTTTTAGTAAAGATAAAGCACTAGCTACCCTTGCTTGGTATTCCGATTTAAGCATTAAACTAGGCGCATTACCATAAAATTGCTTACAAAATTTTTCAAATTGATATAAAATATTAATCATTGTACATACCCCTGTTTAATTCTAATTATAGCTAGATAGATTACAGCATATAATATTGTAAAAATCAATAATCTATATATTAAATTGCTTATTTTAATAATTTAAATATTTAGTGTAGATAATAATAAAAAAATTAAAATAATATTAAGTGTAATAAAAATTTTCATCTATAATCAACTTATATAAAATATGCAAATAAACAATAATATTTGTTTGTTAGTTATTCAAATTGTGCGAATATAAAAATATATGATTAACAATATCAAAATTAGAAATTTTTATACTTTATTTATCAGTTTATTTATTAATTTAATACTATTATTAAATTATGTAGATGCCGCTCCATATGCTTTAAATGACATTGTGCAAGGAACTAATAATTTTTTAAAAAAAGAAATCTTACTGCAACATAAAACTGTAGATATCAATAGTATTTCTATAAAAATTTTAAATCCTCAAACAATTAATAATAAAATTTGCCATAATAAAATTGCTTATTATTTTCCAATTCATTCTAGTATTAATCAAAAAGCCACTATTATTGCAGAATGTAATGATCTTAATAATTGGAAAGTTTACATTCCGGTTAATATCAAATTTTTCGCTGATGTAATCTCGGTTAAAAAATCCTTACCTAAATTACACATTATTAATCGTGAAGATTTAACTTTGAAAAAAATAAATGTAATTACCTTGAAAAATTCTTATTATGCAGATTTAAATGAAGTAATTGGATTAGTATTAAAAACTTCAATCAAACAAGACACTGTATTAACTTCCAATTTATTAAAAAAGGTGGAACATGGAGCATAAAATCGTAAAAAATCTTGAAAAATCCATAAACCTCAATCAAGAAAAAACTACTACCAAACAAATTCAGACTCCACAAGAACCAGAATATGATCTTGTAAATTTTTATCTTCAACCAGAATTGATTCAAATGATATCTCAACAATTAGCAGGACAACCAAAAGTTAATTTTAATAAAGTAAATCAAATTCAACAACAAATTGCAAATAATACTTATAATATTAATCCAATAGAGGTTGCTGATAAAATTATAAATTTTGAAACCGATCTTTTTAAATCTTAAATTTATATAAAAGTAAGTTATTTTTTTAGTATAGCTATTTTAATCTGTTTATAATAATATTTTTAATTATAAAATTTTATACAGGCAAGATTAAAATATGTTACATAACAAAAATAATCCTATTTCTTCTGATGAAATAAATATCCAATTAATTGAAGAAGCATTTGAAAAACGTAAATTATTAAATAATCATGATCATTTACAATTAAAACTTACTTTAAAAACTATTATTCAAAATGTTTTAACTAAGTTAGAAGTTGGTGATTTGAGAGTTGCTTACAAACAAGCCCAAGAATGGAAAATTAATTCTTGGATAAAAAAAGCTATATTACTAAATTTTATACTTAATGATAATCAATTAATCAATAGTAATCCTTCTAATTATTTTGATAAAATCATTCCTAGATTTCATAACGCTGATTTTAATTTGATGCAATCTATAGGAGCTAGAATCGTTCCTCCTGCTTGTGTAAGAACTGGAGCATATATTGCTCCCAATACTATAATTATGCCTAGCTTTATTAACATTGGAGCCTTTGTTGATGAAGGCACTATGATCGATAGCTGGGTAACCGTTGGTTCTTGTGCCCAAATAGGAAAAAACGTACATTTATCTTCTGGGGTAAATATCGGCGGAGTATTAGAACCAATGCAGGATAATCCAACAATTATTGAAGATAATTGTTTTATTGGAGCAAATTCTGCCATCGTTGAAGGTATGATAATTGAACAAAATTCAGTCATTTCTATGGGAGTGATGCTTGGAAAATCTACTAAAATTTATGATCGAGAAAAAGATACCTTAAGTTACGGTAAAATTCCAAGTGGTTCAGTAGTTGTACCTGGTACTTTAATTAATGATAGTGATAATTATAAATATGGAGTAAATTGTGCAATCATTGTTAAACAAGTAGATCTTAAAACTTTAAGTAAAACTAGCATTAATGAAATTTTACGAGAAATATAGACAGTAGGCAAAGAATATATTAAAGTTTATTATTGTTTTTGCTGGCGTAGCTCAGTTGGTAGAGCAGCTGACTTGTAATCAGCAGGTCGTGGGTTCAAATCCTATCGCCAGCTTTTAATTTTTATATTACTTCTTGTTTATATTATTACTTTGATTAGCCTGATAAAGCATCCTTTGGATCCGCATAATAAACTCTTGTCTTTGCCGATTATAACAACTATTTATGGATTTAATTTTAGCTTGTAAAAATTGAATTTCTCTTTTGTGCTTAGATAACTCTTTTTTTAATTTATGATTTTCTTGATATAAATTATTATCATGATTGCTTATATCTTGTCCTTCAACTTCTAAACAGCTATAAGTTTCACTATTTAATTTAGAAATTCTCCACGTATTTATGCTATTGATAAAATTTTCTTCTAAATATTCATAGCAATTTAATGGATATAGTTCAGAAAATATATCTTGAACATTTTTAGTAGTTATTAACTTATGATCATGTAATAACTTATTACATATGTCAGAGACGATCTGATTTAAATTAAGCTTTTGTTCGATGCTCATCTAAATCTCCTTGTATTTTATTATTTTATTTTTTATTATTATTTATTTTTATTAATTTCTTTAATTATAACTTTATATAAATTAAGATTAGCTTTTAATTACAAACATGGCAATATTCAAATGGTAAAACTAACTGATATTTATACTAAATATGCTAATTGGTCATTTTTTATAAAAAATTTTAAAACTATAAAAATATTATTATTATTAAGTTTAGCTATTATTATGTGGTTTTATCCTAAACCAGAAGAAGTTAGCATTGAGGCTTGGCATTTATTAACTATTTTTATTTTTATTATATTATTCATGGTTAGCAAAATTTTACCTACAGGTAGCCTTGCAATTATTGGTATAAGTTTATGCTGTGCAACTAATACTTTAAGCTTAGATAATACTATTTCTACTTTTGGATCTAAAATCATTTGGTTAATATTCAGTGCTTTTATATTAGCAAGAGGTTTTACTAAAACTGGTTTAGGAGCAAGAGTTGGTTATTATTTTGTATATTTATTTGGCAAAAATACTATCGGATTAAGTTATAGCTTAATTGCAACCGAAATGTTTTTATCCCCTTTTATTCCAAGTAATACCGCAAGAGGTGCAGGCATTATCTTTCCAATTGCCTCGGCAATTAGTAAAGAATATAAATCTAATGAACTAGGTGGATTTATAATGAAAATTTGTTTTCATGCTAATGTAATAACTAGTGCTATGTTTATGACAGCTTCTGCTGCAAATCCATTAATTACCTCGATTAGTAAAGCTTTTGATTATGAATTAAGCTGGATTATTTGGTTTAAAACTGCAATTGTACCTTGTTTAATAAGTTTAATAATACTACCCTTTTTATTATTGTTATTTTTTCCTCAAGCGTTTAAAAAAACTCCAGAAATCCAATTATTTGCTAAACAACAAATCCAAAATAGTGGTCCTTTGAAACGTGATGAATGGGTAATGCTATTTACTTTCTTATTACTACTTTTTATGTGGGCAGCCGGTAGCTACCTTAATATAGATGCAACAGTTAGTGCTTTCATTGGATTATCCATATTATTAATCACCAAAGTTTTAACTTGGGATGATGTAGTATCTGAAAAAGAAGCATGGAATACTTTTATGTGGCTTGCCACCTTATTAATGTTAGCCACCAATCTATCTAAGTTGGGAATTATAGATTGGATGAGCACTGAAATTCATGATAAAATTACTGGTTGTAGCTGGCAATTAGGTTTATTATTACTGATTATCATTTATTTCTTCGGACATTACATGCTAGCTAGCATAACTTCGCATGTTAGTGCGTTATATGCGGCTTTTTGTTCTACTGCAATCTTATTAGGCGCCCCAGCACCTTTAGTAGTGTTGGTTTTTGCAGGGATTTCAAATTTCAGCAGTGCTGTCACTCATTACACCACAGGATCTGGTCCATTGTTCTTTAGTAGTAATTATGTAACTATGCAAAAATGGTGGAAGGCTGGTTTAATCATTGGGTTAGTTAACAGCACTATATGGTTATTAATTGGTGGATGGTGGTGGAAAATACTAAATATTTGGTAAAACTATTTCTAGTTCTTTAAAATTCCATAAATGATGATCCATCATCTGGCTAGGTTTAATATTACTTAAAGCATTTAAAATATTACTAGGAATTTTAGGATTACTTAGACTTAAATCTTTAATTAATTTAGCTATTTTTTTTCTAGATAAATTTTCTTGAGTGCCACATAAATTGCAAGGTATGATTGGAAATTCCATAGATTTAGCAAAATCAATAATGTCCTGTTCTTGACAATAAACTAATGGTCGTATAACTATTAATTGTTGATCATCAGTTAATAACTTAGGCGGCATGGAACTTATTTCACCATTAAAAAAAATCGACATTAATAGAGTTTGAATAAGATCTTCTCGATGATGTCCTAATGCAATTTTATTAAATCCATGTTTTTTAGCATATTCATAAATTATGCCTCTTCTTAATCTAGAACATAAAGAACAATAAGTTTTACCAGTTGGAATTTTTTGTTTAACAATTGAATACGTATCTTTATTTAAAATTATAAAATCTACAGATAAATTGGTTAAATATTCTCGTAATTTACGATCATCCCATCCAGGTTGAGCTTGATCTAAAGTAAACACTGCTATTTTAAACTTTTGTTTAGATCTTAATTGCAATGATCTTAACACATGCAACATAGTAAAAGAATCTTTACCACCAGAAACGCATACTAAGATACGATCTCCATGTTCAATCATCCGATAATCGCTAATTGCTTTACCTGTATAATGCAGCAACTTTTTTTCTAATTTAACATCCACGATACAACAACCTTTAACTTCAGAATATATCAACAACAGTCCACAATATATCAACAGTCCCAATCATCTGAATTATGATTAAGATTTATCTCATGGCTAATTATATCATCACGAGCTGCATAAATTTGTTGATATTTTTTTTCTTCTATGATCCTAGATTTAGATTTTTGGGAAAATTCTATCTCTAATTTCAATAATAATTTATCAATTTCGCTTATATTATATATATTCATAATTTTTTAATTTCTTTAATTTCTGTAATTTCTGTAATTTTTGTAAAATTTAAATTATTTATAATAAAAGTCTATATATCTATGTATAATAAGGATTTTTACCGGTTACGTGATCAGTTATATCTTTAATTAACACAATTTGGGTAAATTTATTTTTTAACGTTTTTTCTATCCCTTTTTTTAACGTAAAATTTATCATACTACAACCTTTACATCCACCACCAAATTCTAAGGATACCGCAACTCCTTCTTCTAATTCATTTACCTCAGATAATTTTACCATCCCTTTATGCCGCGCTAACCACGGATTAATTTCTTGTATAATAAATTGATTAATTTCATTAAATAGCAAGCTATTTTGATTATCAGTAAAGTTATCAAATTTTTTATATAAAAATGGTGCTTTAATATGTAATTTACCATCGTTACTAGCTTGATTATCTGCTTGATTATCTGATCTATAATCTATTATAGCATCTAATAAAGCTTGCTCTGAATTTTGCTCTACATACAAAATAAAATCTTTTAAATTTATAGGTATATCTGAAGGATGCTGTTCTCCAGCTAAACAATAAGATAACTCAATTCCAGCTGTACTACTTCCTGGATCAGTAACTTTGATTTTTAAATTAAGTTTTTTAACTTTTGTTTCTTTAGCTTGAGAATCAATAATATTTTTAAAATGTGTTTTAGCAGCTTCTGTTATATCTATTAGCATTTATCTATCATTAATAAAACTTTAATATTTAACTTTATAAACTCGTTAGATAAAATTAAAAAGCCTAAAAAATCATTAAGACCTATTAAGGTTTTTCTTATGTTTGATTGTTAAACACGAGAAAAACTATTAGCTTTTTAATTTCGTCGAACTGAGATTTATATTTAAATAAAATTTTACAATTAATTGATTAAAATCACAATTTATTTTAAGGTTTTCTTTTAGGAGGTTTAGTTTTTTTGCCTTTTTTAAAAGGGGATAAGACTTCTGAGGCCAATGATTGTAAGCTTGGTAATTTTTTTAATTGACCACTAAAACTTTCTAATTTTTTAGGTGTATTACTAGGATTAATCTTTGCTGGTGTATTTCCAATATCATCAAACAGACTATCGAATTGTCCCAACACACCACCATTTTGATTAGCACGATTTAACACCTTTTGACTTAAAGAATTAGTAGTACTATCAATGGATATTCCCAGGTTTTCTTCTGCTTTTGGTTTTGATTTAGACTCTACTGTTATTGGACCAACAGGTTTTTTAACCCTTACTTTTTCTACAATTATACCCGCTACTTTACCAACTATTTTAACCCATTCACCCACACCTTGAAATATTTTTTTAAATTGTGAATACATATCCATAGTACCACTACTACTTTCGGGATATTGTGGTACATTTCCTGCTTGTGTTGATTCTTCTTCTGTTTCTGTTTCTTTTGGTTTTGGTTTTGGTGTTAGTTCAGGTCTTGGTGCTGAAGTTAGTTCAGATTCAATTTGTTTTTTAAGTTTTAAGTCAAGTTTTAGTTCAGTTTTAGATATTTTATCATCCGTTGTTTCTTCTTCAGGCATATCGATCTCTTTTTTTTATTTTATTTATCTATATTAATAAAATTAAACACCATAATTTGCTGTTAATTAACAGCTTTTCATTTCCCCATTATCTACTTGAGGATCCTCAGGATTGCTTTTAATTTTTGATTTATATTTTAAATTACTTCCCTTCTTACCCTTACCTGTACCTGCACTGTTATCATCTGAATTATTATTAATATCTACCCAATCAATAGGTGCTTTAGGCTCTTTACCAGCCATAATATCCATTACTTGCTCAGTATCTAAAGTTTCATATTTCAATAAAGCATTAGCCATTATATGCAACTTATCTATATTAACTTCTAAAATCCTTTTTGCATTAGCATAACCACGATCAATAATCTTTCTTACTTCTTCATCTATAATTTGTGCAGTACTTTCTGATATTTCTTTATGTTTAGCTATACTATGCCCTAAAAATACTTCTCCATCATCATCACTATAGGTTAATGGTCCTAATTTTTCAGATAAACCCCATTTAGTTACCATATTTCTACAAATTTCAGTAGCTCTTTTAATGTCATTAGATGCGCCTGTAGTTACTTGTTCATTACCAAAAATTAATTCTTCTGCTACTCTCCCCCCAAAAGCAGTCGCAACTTTTCCTTCTAATTGTTGTCTAGTTGCACTATAAGAGTCCGCTTCTGGCAAGAAAAAAGTAACTCCTAATGCACGACCGCGAGGAATAATCGTTACCTTATATACTGGATCTTCTCCTGGCATATTTAAACCTACAATTGCATGCCCAGATTCATGATATGCAGTTAAACTACGTTCTTTTTCACTCATGGCTAATGAACGTCTTTCAACTCCCATAATGATCTTATCTTTAGATTTTTCTAAATCTTCCATAGAAACATAATTTTTATTTTCTCTGGCTGCAAGTAATGCTGCTTCATTTACTAAATTTGCTAAATCTGCCCCAGAAAAACCCGGAGTACCTCTGGCTATAATTTTAGGATTAACTGGACTAACATCATCAGGATCTGTAGGAACTTTACGTAAATGTACCTTTAAAATTTGCTCCCTACCACGAATATCAGGCAAATTAACAACTACTTGTCTATCAAACCTACCTGGACGTAATAATGCTGGATCTAATACATCCGGTCTATTCGTAGCTGCAATTACTATAACCCCATCATTTGGATCAAAACCATCCATCTCTACTAACAATTGATTTAAAGTTTGCTCACGTTCATCGTGACCTCCACCTAAACCTGCTCCCCTATGCCGACCAACAGCATCTATTTCATCAATAAATATAATACAAGGAGCATACTTCTTAGCCTGTTCAAACATATCCCTAACTCTAGATGCGCCGACTCCTACAAACATTTCCACAAAATCTGAACCTGAAATGGTAAAAAATGGCACTTTAGCCTCACCAGCGATAGCTTTAGCTAATAAAGTCTTACCTGTACCAGGTTGACCTATCATTAAAACTCCTCTAGGGATTTTACCTCCTAGACGATAAAATTTGTTTGGATCTTTTAAGAAATCTACTAATTCAGCAACTTCAGCTTTAGCTTCTTCAACCCCTGCAACATCAGCAAAAGTTACCTTAACTTGATCTTCCCCCATTAGCCTGGCTTTACTACGTCCAAATGTCATGGCACTTCTACCACCCCCACCTTGCATTTGACGCATAAAGAAAATCCATACTCCAATAAATAAAATTACTGGAAACCAACTAATGAATATATGTAGCAACATGCTTTGTTGCTCTGGAGGTTTAGCTTTAACCGCAACATTATATTTATTAATCCACTCATTTAATAAAGATAATTCTGGTTTTGCAGGAACATCTACAGAAAAATATCTACCACTAAGGGTACTTCCCTCGATAGTTTGTGGATCTACTATGGTAATTTGTTTCACTTCTTTATTATTAATTTTTTCTAATAATTGTGAATAATCTAATTTAGCAACTTGGGAATTTTGTGTCCCAAAATTATTAACTACCATGGATAATAACAAAATTATCATTATCCAAAATATTATATTTTTAACCATATCACTCATAATAAACCTTGTACTACTTTTTTTTATTTATAAATTGTAACCTTTTCCTAACACATATACTTCTCTGGATTCTGCTCTAGAACACTTAGGTTTGCAAATAATAACTTTAGAAAAAGATTTTCTTAACATAGATAAATATTCTTGCACACCCTCACCATTAAATAACTTTATTACAAAATCTCCATTTTTCTTTAATAAAAGTTGCACTAAATTCATCGACAATTCATTTAAATACATCGCTTTTGGAATATCTACTGCCCAAATCCCAGTTAAATTAGGAGCTAGATCTGATAGGATTATATCCACTTTTTTATCTCCTAATATTAATTTATCACATATTTCTTTAAAAATTAATTCGTTAGTAAAATCTCCATTAATAATATCGACATTTTTTATAGGTTCTATAGGTAAAATATCCACCGCTAACAATTTGCCTTGTAATTTATTATTCTCTGGGGCAATACAATTAATTGCTACTTGCGACCAACTACCTGGAGCTGCCCCTAAATCTATAACCGACATCCCAGGTTTTAGTAAAGAATACTTTTTCTGTAGTTCTAATAATTTATAAGCCGCCCTCGATCTATAGCCTTCTTGTTTGGCTTGTTTAACAAATAAATCTTTATGCTGACGATTTAACCATATCTTACTACTTTTTTTAAGATTTTTTTTAGATTTAATCACTTTATTTTAAAATAATCCAAATAATTTAAATATATTCAACTTTTTCAATTTCGTAACCAACTATACCTGAAGGTGCTTTAATCTCAACTAAATCTCCCTCATATTTACCTATTAATCCTCTAGCTACAGGAGA
>CAIKKE010000065.1 GCA_903827925.1 uncultured Francisellaceae bacterium | reverse complement strand
TATTTTGAGTTTTTTTACATCTAATAAACATAAAGTGTATATTAACTAATTTCTAAAATAATTGCAAGCCACCACAATCCAGGCACTACAAAACTCAATAACTATAAGGCCTTTTTGATGAAAGTGGCAAACTCAGGAGGATTGCGCAAAAAGTGATCAATAAAACCCTATTTGATTTAATAAATTAACTTCTAAATTTTCCATTTTATTAGCATCTATAATATTTTGATGATCGTATCCTAATAAATGCAAAATTCCATGAATAACCATATGCGCCCAATGCTCTAATAATTCTTTATTTTGTTGTTTAGCTTCTTCTTCAATAACTGTTGCACAAACCACAATATCACCTAATACATGGTAATCAAATTCTTCTTCAATATAACCTGGAAAAGATAAAACATTAGTAGGTACATTTTTATGACGATAACGAGTATTTAAATCAATTATTTCTTGCTTATCCACAATTCGAATTGTTAGTTCTAGATTTGTAAAATTTTTTAATTCTTCCAAATCATTAGAAAAAACTACTCTAACCCATTCTTTAAACTGCGAAGGATGCGGTAATGTTTTAACATTAGTAGCAATTTGTAATTCTAAATCAACTGTCATGAGAAAGATCTTTAATTGAATAATTTACCTCGCTATATGCCTTAATAACTTCTTTAACTATAGGATGTCTAACTATATCATTTTCAGAAAAATTCATGATATTAATTTTAGGAATAGATTTTAAAATTTGCAATGCATGCTTTAAACCAGAAATTTTATTTTTAGGTAAATCAATCTGAGTTACATCTCCAGTAATTACTATTTTTGAATTAAATCCTAATCTGGTTAAAAACATTTTCATTTGTTCTATAGTAGTATTTTGTCCCTCATCTAAAATAATAAATGCATCATTTAAAGTTCTACCTCGCATATACGCGAGGGGGGCTATTTCAATTACTTGTTGTTGTAAATATTTTTCTACTTTGTTAACCCCTAATAACCAATTTAACGCATCGTATAATGGCTGCATATAAGGATTAACTTTTTGGGTTAAATCTCCAGGCAAAAAACCTAATTGCTCTCCAGCTTCAATTGCTGGTCTTACTAAAATAATTTTTTTAAAGTTATGTTGTTGTAGACCAAAAACCGCACAGGCAACAGCTAAAAAAGTTTTACCAGTACCGGCAGGTCCTAACCCAAAATTAATATCATGCCGGATAATATTTTCTATATATAACTTTTGCTGTTGATTATATAACTTTAACATCCCATTAGGAGTTATAATATTATATTGATTAGATATTCCTAATTTTTTATTTGATGATAAAATATTTACTTCAGTATTTATTTGCATAACATTTTTTATCCTAAATATTTCTTAATTAAAAATTAATTAAGAATAATTAAATTATATAATACAAATTTATACCTGCACTAATATTCCTTTCAACCTCAGTTCGACGAAATTAAAAAGCTAATAACCTCAAGTTCGAGGAAATTAAAAAGCTAATAACCTCAGTTCGAGGAAATTAAAAAGCTAATAGTTTTTCTCGTGTTCAATAATCAAACATAAGAAAAAACTTAATAGGTCCTTAATGATTTTCTAGGCTTTTTAATTTCGTGAAACTGAGGTTTTCAAAGTATCAGACAAGTTTTAAAGTTATTTCTATAAATATTTAACTAATAACAGTGGGATTAATATATTTATCCTATACTGTTTTTTATGGAAATTTAAAAAAACAATAAATAAAGGAATTATATGAATAATAATCAAAAGGATCTTAACAAAACTCCACTCCGTACAACTAGTACAACTAACTCTCCTCCAAATATAAAACTTGAACGAGAGTTAAAGAAAAAAGAGATATTAAATTCACGGGTATTAAATTTAAAACCAACAAAATTATTTGAGGATGAAACAATAGATAATTCTACCCAAAAAGATAATACTGCAGAGGAAAGTGCATCTTATTTAGTACTTAAACCAAATTGATTTAAATTTAATTAATTAAAATCCCTTTAAAACTATTAGATAAACTCTCAGTAATTTTAACATCTATTAACTTACCGATTAAATCTTCTTTACCTTCAAAGGTTATTAAACGATTATTTTCTGTTCTTGCACAAACTAATTTAGGATTTTTATTTGAAAGGTTAGACACTACTACTCTTTGTATCGTATTGATCATGGATTCAGCAATTGCCCGGCTACTACGTAAAATTTTTTCTTGTAATATATTCAGTCGTTGTTTTTTCACTTCTAAAGAAACATCGTCTGGATAACTAGCGGCTGGAGTCCCTGGACGTTTACTATAAATAAAACTATAAGAGTTATCAAAACCAATTTGATCTACCAAGTTTAAAGTGGCTTTGAAATCCTCTTCAGTTTCTCCTGGAAAACCTACAATAAAATCTGATGATATACTAATATTTGGCCTAACTTTTCTTAATTTAACAATTTTTTCTATATATTCTGCAACAGTATAACCTCTTTTCATTTTACGCAAAATAACATCAGATCCGCTTTGAACTGGTAAGTGTAAATGATTAGCTAATTTAGAGATCTCTACAAATCCTAAAATTAAATTATCTGTAAACTCTTTAGGATGTGAAGTTGTAAATCTAAGACGCTCTATCCCTGAAATCTCTGAAATATATTGCAATAATACCGCTAAATCTACAGCTTCTCCATTTGGTTTAGAACCACGATAAGCATTAACATTTTGTCCTAATAAAGTGATCTCTTTAACCCCTTGAGACGCTAAGCATGCAGCTTCAAATAATATATCTTTAAAATTTCTACTCACTTCATGTCCACGAGTAAATGGCACAATACAAAAACTACAATATTTATTACAACCTTCCATAATAGATATATATGCATATGGACCATTTGCTTTTGGTTCAGGTAAATTATCAAATTTTTCTATAGGAGTCCAGGCAATATTCATTTGGGAACGTTGCTCTTTAATTACCTGATCTATTAATTCTGGTAATTTATGCAATGTTTGCGGCCCAAAAACTACATCTACATATGGAGCTCTTTTTAAAATATTAGCTCCTTCTTGACTTGCAACACATCCTCCAACTCCTATAATTAATTCTTTACGCTGTTCTTTTAATAATCTCCATCTACCTAAATCAGAAAAAACTTTTTCCGCAGCTTTTTCTCTAACCGAACAAGTATTTAATAATAATAAATCCGCATTTTCTAAAGAATCTGTTCTTTTAGTCCCATAAGCTTTGAATAAAATATCCGCCATTCTAGCAGAATCATATTCATTCATTTGACAACCTATAGTCTTAATATATACGCTGTTTAATTTGTTCATAACTATTTGCAAACCACATACTAATATTGAAATATATCCACCCAAGTAATAATGAAAATACAGTATCACTAACCCAATGCGCTCCTGTTACCATTCTTGGTAACACAAATAAAATTCCTAAAATCCAAGAAATAATTTTTATAGATCTTAACCCTTGTAAATTAACAAATAAGATCCAGTAAATCAAAAATAAAGCATGCCCTGCCGGAAAACTATTATTAGAATAATCCTTAATATTTAAATTATTGAAAGTAACAGACAATCTTATTGCTTCATTAAAAATCACACTAGGAGAATCACGATTGATCTGTAAAAATTTTTGAAAAACAATATAATTAAATAATAAAACCATTTGAAAAGACAACCAACAATATAAAATTATCGCTATAGATTTATTAAGATGCTGTTTATTAATCCTAGAAAATATAAAAATCGATAATATATTTACCCCTAGCATGATAATTACATTAATCCAGCTTTCATTTTTATGCGATAAAAATCCAAAAACATACTGGCCAAGCTTATTATTTAAGCAAGTTTTATTTAAAAACAAAAATAAATGTTTATCAATAATTCTAAAAAATTCTGGGAATGTAAAATATAACAAAATTAAACAACTTAATAATATCAATAATTTTATAAATTTTAATTTATATTGCATAATTTTTTCTAAGTATATTTTTAACTATAAAATCATCTTTCGGTTAAAGGGTTCTGCAGCAAATTTTTTTGTTAATTACAGCATTCATCCTCCAACTATTGTTGGCTAATTTTTTCTTGGTTTTAAATGCTTTCAGCAATTCTGGAGAATAATGTCTACCCTTAAAACTTACGCTCATAAAAACTTCTTTAACTTAAATTGAATAATGAAAGTAATATTAAAAACTAAATAATTCATCATTGCAATCATTATTATTGCGACGGGTGCGACTAAAAGTGTCACTTTTGTAAATTAGATCTAGTCAAAAATTATGGGAAATGTTACAAATAGATATTAACTCAATTTTAGCAGCCATAATATGAGGAGATTTGAGATGAATGAAGAATATATTTCTTTTGTA
>CAIKKE010000064.1 GCA_903827925.1 uncultured Francisellaceae bacterium | reverse complement strand
AGTCGGTATCTGGAATATATGGTCGTTTAAATTATTCCAACAAGCCCCCACTTCTGCATCAGATAGTGCTCTATTGTATACTCTAAATTCAGACATCATTATTAATAGCGGATTAGTCTGAGCACCTTGAGGTCCATTACCTAAGTATACTGTTCCCGCTGAACTTAAATGGCTACCATAAGATCCAGTATCTGTATGATCAGCTACACCATTTATAAATAATCTTATATTTATTTTTAGATTTTGTAAATTAATAATCTTATTATTTTATATATTTAATATTTGACTTGTTTACAGCAAAGTTGTATCTTTGAGGTTTAACGTGCTTATATTATCTTTTATTTATTCAGATTAAATTATTTTATTAAGTAGGTATTTTAGTAATTTAATTGAAGTTGAATATGCGTATACAACTATAATATAGTATGTTGAATAAGTTTTATTTTTTTATTTAAGGAAACTACATTTATGTCTACTACTGGTGTTGTAAAATGGTTTAACCCCACAAAAGGATACGGATTTATCCAGCCAGATAACGGGGGAAAGGATGTTTTTGTACATATTTCGGCGTTACAGCGTACTGGAATACGTAAACTTGATGAAGGTTCAAAAGTTAGTTTTGAGCTATCTTCTTCAGAAAAAGGTAAAGTTTTTGCAGTTAATATTAAAGTTGTTGAAGATGATTAAAGCATAAAAACAAGTAAATTATATATAAATAAAAATATTAAATTCACGTAAATAGCTTAACGGGTATGTATGCGTTTTTTTGAAAAATATATGAGTATTATGGGCCCTGCAACTAATATAATGTTTTATTTGCAAGCATATAAGATTTTAATATCTAAATCTGCTCAAGACGTTTCTGGGATAGGATTTTGTATGAGTTTTATAGGTCTTAGTAGTTGGTTAATTTATGGATTTTTATTGAAAAATAAGCCATTAATTATTTCTAATATATTTGGAGTAACTGGCGCATTTTTAACTTTACTTGGAGTTTTAATTTATGGGTAGTGTTTAATTATAATTTGTTATAATTAAATTTAATTATGTATTTGTTTAAGTTAAAAATTTTTAAGATAATTAATTATTACAACTTAAACAAATACAATTTATTAAATATAAATTATTAATTTTTTATTTAATCCAAATTATACTATACATTCTATTTTCATTATTTGGTTCTTTACGGTAAGAATAAAATAAATCGTTTCTAGAATAGGTGCACAAATTTTCTGTAAAAATTTGATGTTGTTTAATTCCTAATTGACATAAATTAATTATAGCTATTTTATAAATATTAGCTAAATATTTATTAGAAATTTTATTGGTAGTAATTTTTTTAAAAGCAGGTTTATAGTCATAATAAGCAATAGTTGAAAATTTTTTAAATACATCTTCTCCAACTTCAAAAGCTGATGGTCCTATAGCAGGACCTAACCAAAATAATAAATTTTTAATGTTTAAATTTAAAGGTTTAATTTGTTGAAAAAAATTATTTATAATACCATTAGATAATCCTCTCCATCCTGCATGAATAGCTGCAACAAAACTTTCTGATAGATCCATGATTAAAATTGGTAAACAATCTGCAGTTTTAACAATACAAGCAACATTTGCTTTAGTTGTGTAGCTACCATCTGCAGAAGGTGTGCCGGTAGATGTAAATAATTCTTCTGCATTTAAAATTTTATTACCATGTTCTTGATTGAGCAAAAATTGATTTTTTGGCAAATTTAAAGTTTCAAGCTTACATGTTTTTAATGTGGTAAACGCTTTAATTCTAGAAGCATTTGGCCAGTTTGGGTTAAGTATTTGCATATATTTATTTAGTGTGTAACTAACAAATTAATAAAATAGATTTATTTTTTTTTAATATATTATAAATATGTTTAGTTATTTTGTTCTATATTTATTATTATTTAATATTTAATATT
>CAIKKE010000063.1 GCA_903827925.1 uncultured Francisellaceae bacterium | reverse complement strand
GGGGTGAACTTACACTATTCGCTGCAAGGTTATTTAAATAAATAGTGTGTATTATTTATAGTTTTGAAAACTTTTTTTCGTCGAACTGAGGTTTAAAGATAAACTATTCCAAGAATTTACTATCAGCTTGGTTCCAGAAAAACAATTTGCTTGGAAGATTTTGCAATACTCAACTAGCTTAGACCCTGATTTTATTGATATAGAAATCATAAAGGCTTTATTTCTCCAAGAAATAGAAATGTCTTCTTTGGTTTTAAGAAAGTTGGAGTCTCTATCTATAATCTCTATAATTAATAATCAACTTAATCAGGTTGGTTTTAGGATTCATAGAAATATACAAAAAAATGTACAAAACTCAGTAAAAAATCATCATGAATACGCCATAAAACGACAGCAATTAACTGGACATTTACTTAATGTCTTGGGATCGGCTGTTCCCGGAAATAACATTTAATCTAACTTCTCAATGGCAAACAGCACTCAGCTTGCAGCCGCATGTAGAAAAATTATTAAATACAAAAATCAAAGTTATAAATAGAAAAGATAAAATCCATTTAGCAAGTCTTTATTACAAATTAGCAAGATACTACTCTGCTGTTAGCATGGATTATCAACAAGCATTAAAGTATGCGAAGATCGCTTTAGAAAGAAGATCCGCATTATATAACAATAAGAATTCTAATTTGGCAGATTCTTTTCATATTGTTGTTAGCAACAATCGTAAAATGATCCCTAGCAACAATTGAAAATTGATCCCTAAATAAGCAAAACTTAACCCTTGACTAACTTTTAGTGAGGGGTAAAAAATGTTACAGGAGATCGAAGTGTTAGAGATTAAATTAATGTATAAACAAGGCAAAAAACTTAAACAGATAGCTAAAGAAACAGGATGTTCTATAAATACTGTTCGTAAATATGCTAGAGATAACTTACGAGCTAATTATTATAGTTCTAGACCTAGTAAAGAATCTAAATTAAATAAATATATTAGTTATCTTAAAAATAGAATAAAACAAGCAGAACCTGGATGGATCCCAGCTACAGTATTACATAATGAAATTAAATTAGATGGTTATACCGGTAGTTTATCATTATTACGAAATTATTTACAAAAATTAAAACCTAAGATCCCAGAAAGAATTCTCATTAGATTTGAAACTGAACCAGGCGAACAAATGCAAGTTGATTTTGCTTATTTTAAATTTGGAGATAAAAAATTTTATGCATTTGTAACTATTTTAGGTTATTCCAGAATGTTATATGTTGAATTCGTTAAAGATCAAACTGTAGACACAGTAATAAAATGTCATGAAAATGCATTTAATTACTATAATGGTGTTCCTAAATATGGTCTTTATGATAATATGAAATCAGTAATAATTACACGCAATGCTTATGGTAATGGTAATCATAAATTGCAATCTTGTTTTTATGACTTTTCTAAACATTATGGGATTATACCTAGATTTTGCAAACCATATAATCCACAAACCAAAGGCAAAATTGAAAGAATGATATCTTATTTACGTTATTCTTTTTATACGCCATTTATTGCTGGCAAAGTTGATATAACCTTAGATATTTTAAATAATGGAGTTATGGATTGGCTAAATAGTGTAGCTAATAAGAGATTGCATGCGACGACCAAAACTATTCCTATAGAAAGTTGGAATGTAGAAAAAAGTTATTTGCAACCCATACCAATTAATTACACAACTAATTATGGAATAACAAATAAAATCTCTACATACCCAAACACCAAAGATATAATACATAAAAGCAATTATAGATTACAACATGAACTTGATATTTATGATGCTTTATTAGAAGGAGTAGTAGCATGAATAGCCAAGCTCAAAAAATTAATAATTTATGTGAATCATTATGTTTACCAGGTATATTAGCTAGTTATGATAATATTGCTCAAGATGCTTCAGCAAACGAAAAAACTTATATTGATTTTCTAGAAACATTATTAGTTGAAGAAAATAATTATAAAAAAATACGTAGTAGGCATATGTTGCAAAAAACTGCTGGTTTTCCTTATATTAAAACTTTAGAACAATTTGATATGGTTTTTAATGCAGCAATACCCAGTAAAGCAATTAAACAATTATTTTCCTTAAGTTTTGTTGAACGTAAAGAAAATGTCGTTATTTTAGGAGCCTCAGGTCTAGGTAAGACTCATATTGCTATATCATTAGGTTATGCAGTTACTCAAGCTGGCTATAAAGTAAGATTTGTTAGTGCAGCAGATTTATTGTTGTACCTAGAAACAGCAAAAAAACAAGATAAATTAAAGGATTATATGCGTAGGATAACTACGCATTATAAATTATTAATAATAGATGAATTAGGTTATTTACCAGTAGATAAAGAACAAGCTAATTTATTATTTCAAGTGATAGCTAAAAGATATGAAAATCAGTCTACTTTAATTACCTCAAATTTAAATTTTGGGCAATGGGATCAAACTTTAGGTAACGATAGCACTTTAACTGCGGCATTATTAGATAGGTTATTGCACCATTCTCATATTTTACAATTTAAGGGAAAAAGTTATAGGTTAAAAGATAAACAAAGATCTGGAGTGATAGATAAGGAGGTATTGGCTGATAAAATAACTTAATAAAAATATTATTGAAAGGGATCAATTTTCAGTTGTTGGAAATTAACAAAAAGGATCAATTTTCAATTGTTGTTGACATTAAGTTGTTATGCAAAATTAACTGATAATTGGCATCTAACTAAGATTAAGTTAAAACATCAAAAAAGAAGGCATATAATTGAAAGTTTTCTAAATTTATAAAAAAAATAGTATTTTCAAGGTACATGATTATTGTAATATTTAATTGAATAATGTAACTTTGACAGATTAATATCAGTTAAACTAGCAAAAAAGATATAAGGTTTCTAGATGCAAAACAGAAAATATATTTATAGTACGATCTTAAATATTGAATCTTTAAAGCGTAAATATGAGTATGCTGTAAAGGATATTGTTCGAGCAACCAGCCAAGATGAATATGAACAAACTATTAAGCATTACGATAAATTAATAGCAAACTTAAATAAAGAATTATTCTTACTGCCTATTGGCTATAGATACACTGGGCTTTTTTATATTAAAAATTCATATAATATTCCTGCAACCTTTGAAAAGCATGAAGATACCGTCTCAATTGTCAACAAGTTTTAAAAATTTTTTCATAATTTAAAGTTTAGGAATTTGAAAAAAAATAATCCACAAAGTTGTGTTGCCAGCTAATATGGTTTTTTAAGGTAATTT
>CAIKKE010000062.1 GCA_903827925.1 uncultured Francisellaceae bacterium | reverse complement strand
TGCTTGGGGGCTAATAATTAAATTTCCTGTTATAGATGAATTAAGCTCATTAATTACTACTTGACTATTACCTTGAATATTAAAATCTTCAACATTGGTTATTATGTTTTTTTTGTTGCTGTTTGAGGTATTTAATTCAAACTCTTTATCGTCTAGAATATTAATATTCACAGCATTATTACCTGTAGATCCAGTAATACTTAGGAAATTACCTCCATTAATATTTACAATGGAATTGCTGTCAAATAGCGCTATTGGGATATCGATTTTTCCACCAATAAACATTTCTTTTTTGTTGATAATTTGAATAGCCTCCAGATGAGCATAATCCGTCACCGAAGGATCGTGAGTAATATAACCAGAAAATAATAATTTTAAAACACCTAAATTTGTCATAACATTGCTTAACATGGTTGTGTTTTTTATTGTCACAATTCCACCATCATTATTAATAAATGGATCTAAATTCATACTAATACCACCTGCATTAATTATACCTGTATTATCTAATTTTATTTTATATTTTTTACCTAAAGTAGCTTCAGAATCAAGATTGATAATTTGATCTTTGCTATTAGTCAATATCATAAGATTATCATGACTACTAGATAGATCTGCTTTAGTTATTTTAATACTTCCTAAATTATTCGAAATGTTCCCAACACTATTAACAGTAACATTATTAATGTTTAACTGAGAATCCTTACCTGAATTAGTAATGTTTCCTAGAGATATAGAACTATTGTTAATATTAACAATAGTTTGATTGTTTAAATTTCCTACATTAAAAACCCCAGAATCTACTTGAATTATTCCTGAATTAACGACCTCACCTAAAGGCAATATTTTCCCAACAGTTCCACCATTAGTTAGAATTATACTTTGTCCTACTCCATTAAATAATGTACCTGCTGTTGAATTTCCAACCAAACTAGATAAATCTCCACCATTAACATTTGTTGTTCCCAAATAATTATTAAAGCTTCCTTTAATGTAAAAATTTCCACCACTAAGATTTAAACTTGCATCAGCATAATTATTACTAAAAAAGTCTACATTCACTTCATCCCCATTCGCATTAATTATTCCTAAATTAGTAAGTTCTCCTAAGATGGAAAATTTGCCAATTGTACTATGATCGTTAATATTTATTGTTTGACCATTATTATTAACTAAGCGTGCATAAGTACTATCATCAATACTAGATAAATCACTCTCTGAAAGATTAATAGTGCCTTGTGAATTAATTAAAGTATTAATTCCAATTTTTGCAACATTTAAATCTAATATCGCAGCACTATTATTATTTAAAAAATTATTTAACTGAACATTATCTCCAGCTATATTAAATTCACCGGAATTTTCAATTTTTTTTATATTAACTGGTTGATCCACATACACACTATCACTTGTAATATTTATTTTTTGATTAGAACCATTAATCAACTTACCATCAATGAACAAATTGTTTCCTGAAATATTAATGGTACCCAAATTGTTATTTAAAACTCTAGATTTAAATTTACCTTTTGTGAAATTCAATTCAGCTAAATTATTAGCATTATTAAAAGTAATTACATTAATATCCCCAGCATTAGCATTAAAAACCCCATTATTAGTAATTAATTTAAAAGGTGCTAAGCTACCAATAGATCCAGCATTAGTAATGCCTATCGTTTGATTAACTTCATTAGTTAAAACACTATATGTATCAACAGTCTGATTAATGCTAGATAAATCTCCATCATTCACATTAATGGTGCCTTGAGTATTATTAATATTTCCTGTCATTACAAAACCACCATTTATAGATAATAAAGCATTAGGAACACTATTGGTTAAATTTCCAACATAAGCTGTACCTTGAGATATGTTAATTTTACCAGAATTATTTAAAGTCCATAGATTGGTTACATTACCTAATGAACCATCTTCAGTAATAAAGATACTACCTGAATTATTAATAACACTATTAGCCGGATTTTTAGCTGATAAAGCTGCTACGATTCCTCTTATTACTGTTTTGGTGTTATCATAAGTATTAAATTGATCACAAGTTACTTGGCTAGTAATTTGAAAATCTTGATCAGTATTAACTACATTTATATTATTTACTCTAATTTGATTTTCAGCAGTAAATTTAGCCTTAGCAGATTGATTACCTATATTTAAAATACTAGTAGTAGCTATAGCAGTACCAGTAGCGGCTGCGTCAGTAATTACTATGCTAGAATCTATAATTTTACCTTTAATTGAGCTATTTCCTAAAACATCAACAGTAAAATTTAATGAATGCGGAACATTAAATGGAGTAGGAATATCTGCATCTAAAATGCCTCTATTAGCAATATATAAATTACCTCCAGCATAATTAGTTCCACTATTGATTATTGCTTTTCTATAAATGTAATTATTGTTATATAAATATATTTTTTGGACATTTGAGGTTTTTATGTTGGCCCCCAAATTAAACACGTATTTATCAGTTTCCTGAAACATATTACCATAAACAACTGCAGCTACCCCAGTGCTTCCCGCTATTACTGGAGGAACCATTGTATACACGCTACCACCAGGGATCCCAGTGTTATCAATTACCCCATAATTTCCAGCATCATTTACAATAAATTCTCCATTAGTTAACCTTGTTTTATTTGGGTCAGGATCTCCGATAATTACAACAGCATTATCAGTTGAAGTTAAAGCAACATCATTTGAAGAATTTGCAGAAATATAAATTACAGCATAAGCTAATTTTAAATTAATTGAAAAATAATTATATAAAAATATTAATAAAATAATTACTAACTTTTTAAATCGCATATTTAACCGATAAATTACCTTGATGTCCCATAAATTTAGAATTGATTTTTAAATTATACCCTGCAACCAAGTTGAATCTTTGAGA
>CAIKKE010000061.1 GCA_903827925.1 uncultured Francisellaceae bacterium | reverse complement strand
TGCTTGGGGGCTAATAATTAAATTTCCTGTTATAGATGAATTAAGCTCATTAATTACTACTTGACTATTACCTTGAATATTAAAATCTTCAACATTGGTTATTATGTTTTTTTTGTTGCTGTTTGAGGTATTTAATTCAAATATTTCATCATTTATAATATTAATATTAATAGTATTTGGCTCATCTCTACCTGTGATACTTTTAAATTGACCTCCATTAATCATAATATCTGAGTTATTTCCTATAAAAATTGGGACATTTATAGTTCCATTTACAAATAATTTTCCTGAATTAAATATGCTAACTGCGCCAATCTCAGCAAGAGTGGATTGTTCGGGATAAGTAATTGCACCACCAACAAACATTTTAATTGTCCCAGCATTATTTAAAACATTTTTAGCAACAATAGTATTGTTAACAAAAATCTTGCCAGTACTGCTATTATTAATAGTATTTGCTTGAATTTTTAAACCACCCGCATTAATAATCCCAGAATTATCAATGGTTCGCAAAAAAGCAACTTTACCAAGACTGCCACTAGCACCTATATTGATTTCTTGATCTAACGAATTAACTAAATCAATTGGATTAGCAGGATCGCTACTAGATAAATCTGCATTAGTTATATTTATTATTCCTAAAGTATTATTAACATTACCTGATTGCTTAACATTAGTATTGCTAATATTTAACTGAGCATCATTTGCATTGTTAACAAAAGCACCTAGCTGTATATTACCTTGATCAATATTAATAATTTTATAATTATTAATATTGCCTACAGCTTTAAAATAACCATTAGAAATATCAATTGTACCTTTATTAGTTACATCTTTTATAGCATTTGGGTTGCCAACTCCACCTTTATTGCTAACATTTATATTTTGATTAGAATTATTAATTAAATTACTATAATTAGCACTAACAGTGTTAATACTGGACAAATATCCTTTACTAATATTAATTGTTCCTAAACTATTATTAATATTGCCCACATACATTGTACCGTTATTAAGATTTAAAGTTGCTTTCAAATCATTAGTAAAATCACCAAGCTTAAATGTTTTGCCACTAGAATTAATAATACCTTCATTAACCACATTCCCTAAAGGAGAATTATTGCCTGCTGTAGCCAAATCTTGAAAATTTATAACTTGTTTGGATTTGTTTTTTAAAACACTAGGATTGGCAGAGTCTACGCTAGAAACATCTCCTTGAAAAACATTAATTGTTCCTAAAATATTATTGATGTTTCCTATTTTTATATTGCCCTTAGTAACCTTTAATTCTGCATCAGTATTATTATTAGAAAAACCTCCCAAATTAACATTTCCCCCACCAGCTTCAAATTTGCCAAAATTACTAACATCCCCCAAACGATTAGCTACATTTGTACCAATTGTACCTAGATTAGTAATAACAATTGATTGACCTACAGCATTAATTAAATTACTAAAATTACTACTACTTATACTCGATAAATCTCCGTTAGCAATTCTAATAGTACCTAAAGTATTAGTAATATTACCGATTTTAATATTACCATTGTTAACATTAAATTCGGCATTAATATCATTATTTTCAAAATCACCTATATTAACATTACCACCATTAGCCAAAATTAATCCTGAATTAGTAACATTACCCAAAGGTTGTGAAGTTTTTTGCCCAATAGTTCCTGTGCCACCAATTATGATAGATTGATCAGCTGCATTGGTTAATGTACTATGAATACTGCTGCTGGCACTAGATAAATCACCATTATAAATATTAATTGTACCTAAAGTATTATTTATATTTCCTGCAGTTATAATATTCCCACTATTACCATTAATATTTAATTTTGCATTGCTATCATTATTTGTAAAATCGCCAATTGAAATACTTGCAATGCCTAAAGTACTTGCAGCGCCTAAAGAGTTAATGACCCCTTGATTAATAACATCCCCCATTTTTTGGGTATACCCTATAGTACCTGTACCATTAATATTTATTATACCACTATTATTTATCGTTCCTTGACCAGAAAGATCTCCTCCAGCATTTATATTAGTTATAGTATAAGGAGATGTAGAAAAAGTATTATCCACTCCTGTTATGCTATTTACAATCGTAAAATTATTACCTTTAGTATAATTAACTCGAATAGTTTTCATGTTTTTTATTAACTGCTGTGTAGTATATTGAGCTGCAGTATTTACATCCCCCACAACTCCAATATCTAAAATATTATTACCCGCAAATGGACCTATAATTTTTCCATTAATTACAGAACCATCAATGATTTGCAAATTTAACATTCCCAAATAATTTAAACCCAAATCATTAACAGGAATATCATCATTAATACTTCCAGAATTAGTAATATATAAATTTCCTATGTAAATGCTATCAATACTACTATTAGCAAATATTTTTCTATTAATTGTACCTTGATTATTAATATATATGTCACCCGTCACTGTTCCACTTGGAATTTTAAAAATTCCAGCTGTATCTGTAGCTGCAGCAGCATTACTGCCTAAAACTCCTCGATTAAGTAAACCTATACCATTTTTACCTGAAATTAATGGCGGAATTAATATAGCTTGGCTATATAAACCACCAATTGTTCTAAGATCCATTGGACGAGCATTAGACAAAGAAGCGCTAGTATAATTTGTGGAGGTTAAACTAACAACTGAAGTTACAGGCGCATTATCGTATACTATAAGTGCATTTCCAGTAACATCACTATCTGTGGTAGTACTTATATTGATATTAGAAGAATAAGAACCAGTTCCTGTTACTACCAAATTAGTAGCTAATGCCCAATTAAATTTTATAATTATTAATTCATATGCAAAAATTTTTATAAATTTAAATAAAATTTTAATTGAAAAATTTTTACAAAAAATTCTCATAGAACATATCTTACTGCTATTGCACCTGCATGCCCTATAAATTTGTTTTTTATACGTAAATCATAATTTACAGTAAAATGCAAACTATCCTTATACTTAAATACGATCCCAGTTCCTAAATTATAAGTAATTCTATCTGGAGTAATTCCAGGGATCTTAAAGCTACCACCGCCCCCCACAAATTCAGCTGTAGTTACTCTAGGATTAGCTTGAAAATCATTTAACAGCATCATACGTACTTCATAATTATAAGTACTATCAGAGCCACCATCATCCATGATCCCTAACTTAACCCCAACTCCCGCTTCAAGTTGCTTTAATTGATCACTAGAAATTTTTTGCAATCCAATAATATTAACTGGCTCTTCATTATATGGGTTTTGATATAACACTGAATATTGCAAAGATAAATTGGGTATAATTCTTATACCCAACAAATCAAAAATATACCCTGCAGCAAATTTAAACGCTGGCTGCACTCCTTTAAACTTAGCAGTTGCTATTTGATTAGGAATAGCAAATAAAATTTCACGTTTGGTTTTATAATTATTTAAAGCTAATGATGCAAAACTATCTATATAATAATTTTTTGGAGAAAAACTACCATAAGCCGTAACTTGATAACTATCTAATATAATTCTCTTACTAGGAAAATCCTTGCTTCTCATTAAAGTATGTACATTACTAAAACCTAAACCAAACCATAAATTATCTAAGAATTTAGTATCTGCTCCTATAACTACTCCACCAGTTGTAGCATTATATCCAGCAAAATTATCACGAGGACCTTGTTTAATATTTCCAATTAAACCTTTAATCCAAATACCATTATCACTACCATACATATTACCTGCTGAATAACCAGTTGCATTATTTGGAAAACCTGATCTTGCCAATACTTCAATACGTTCAGCAGTAGCTTCTGCTACTATAAAATTATTCGAAGCTAAAGTAATTTCAGGTAGATCTAAATCTGGAATTAATTGAGAAACCGATTCAACTAATTTTTCCTTAGAAGGTAAATCTTCCAAAATCTGTAAGGCTCCTTTTAAAGTTAAATCTGTATCGGCTTTTTGAGCAATTAAATTATCTAAGCTACCTGCCAATTCTAGCATATAAGAATGTTGAGGATCGATAAAGCTTTTAATGCTTTTACGTGTTGCAACAATTGATAAATCATGATTTGAATTTTTTAATATCGGATTATAATCGACTAATAATGTAGATCCATTAACTAGAATTCTATTAAGATTAGGCAAATTAAATGTATTACTTGAAATAATTGTAAAAACTTGTTGATCTTTTATAAAATCTTTTCCCAAATAATCTATGTATATATGAGCTCCTGGCATAATTGTTACACTAGAGCCTGCATCAACCAGGGTTAAAGTAGCAGGATTTTCATCCACAATTAATACCTTATGCGTACCAGTAGTTCCTAAAATATAATTGCCTTGATTTAGTTTGATTGGTTGCGCAAAATTAATAATACCATTATTAATAAATACTTCATTAGCATTTAAGTCATTAGTTACCGTCAAATTTCCAGCCAAATTAATGGTTGATTTAACTTCGTTAATTAAACCACCATTTATTACTATATCATGATTAAGATCTAATATACCTCCATTAGTATTAGTAATTTTATTCACAAATATTTGGTTAATTTTATTATTACTATCTAAAATCATTCTATCATAATTATTAATTTTACCCAATTTTACTGAATATTCCTGCAAACCCGAAACTAATCTGGTGGCGGAATTATCAATTATTTTTAAATATTTATAATTATTAATATTTCCAGATTTAAAAGTTGTAGTATTGGCTTCTATATTGCCAAAATTGGTAATTTCTCCCAAGCACTCATCTTTACCTATTGTTCCTAAATTATTAACATTAATAATTGCTAAATTATTAATGTCATTTATTTGTCCATTAATTAAATTTAATGAATTAGCTTCAATAGAAGATAAATCTCCTCCTGTATTATTATCTGGCCCTATATTTAAAATCCCGAAATTATTAAAAGTTTCTCCAATTTGCATTAAACCTTTAGTTATATTTAAATTAGAATTATTAACAAAATTCGTGGCTAAAACACTATCACCTGCAAAAGTAAAGTCTCCATTATTAATAATGGATTTAAACCTTTGCATCTTACCTATACTACCTAAATTATTTATGATTATTTTTTGACTTGCATAATTATTTAAAATTGAAGAATAATTTGTTATATCTATAGGTTGACTAGAAAGATCTCCAGGTCCAATGGTAATTGTACCATTATAATTTGACATTTGACCCACCAAAACATTTCCATTTTGAATAATTAAATTTCCACTAGGACTTGTTTGGGAAGTATTTAAAACACTAACATCTTTATATCCATTTTCAAAATTATCTATTTTTATAGTTTGACCATTTGCAATAAAAGAACCATTATCATAATTAGAAACTGTACCTAACCCAGAATAATTAGAGGTCATACCTATCGTACCGTTTAATTCAACATCTATAGTCCCCCCCCTATTAATCAATTGACTATGCATTTCTTGGCTAAAACTAGAAAGATCAGCATTTTTAATAATAATAGAATTTCCCTTATTATTTTCAATATTACCAACAACAACTCTTCCAGAATTAATATTCAAAACAACTTTTTGATTCGAATTTGAATTTGTATAAACACCTTGCGCCAAATTACCAATTATAATGTTACCCCCATTAGCATTAATGGTTCCTTGATTATTAACATCGCCTAAACGATTATTTACTCCTATAGTTCCTTGATTTAAAATATTTATGATCATACTGGCAGAATTAGTTAAAGTGCTAGGATGTTCAGGATCTATACTAGATAAATCTGCAACAGAACCACCAGAATTTACAATATTTATATTACCTTGATTATTAATGTTGCCAACCAAAGAAATTCCTCCTGAAACATTTAAGATAGAACTATATAAATTATTGAAATCTCCGACTTTAATATCATTGTTAACATTAATGATCCCTGAATTATTTACTGTTCCTATGGGGATATGCTTACCTATAGTCCCGGTTTGTACATTAATAATTTGAGAAGCATGATTAGTTAAATTACTACGTTGTTCTTGATGACTACTAGATAAATCGCCAGAAATATTACCATCTTGATCACCATTTAATATATTTATTGCTTGTAAAATATCAATACTTCCTAAATTGTTAATAATTTCACCTGCTTTAAAAATTCCACGATTAATAATTAATTTGCCTGGATAATGATTATTACTATCTCCATTAGTAAAATTACCTACAATAATATCTCCTCCATTGGCTAAAAATTCACCATTATTCACAATTTCTCCTAAAGCAGCAATTTTACCAATAGTACCTTGATTATGTACTTCAATCCGTTGATTATAATAATTATTTAACATTGTAAGGGCAGATGGATTATTACTAGACAAATCTCCATAATCATTTTCAGTACTGCTAATATTTATTGTTCCAAATTTATTATCTATAGTGTTACTGCTACCACTTCCTGTCACGGCACCTGTAGTAGATGAATTGTTTGTTCCAACCAATAATTGAGCATAAATATTTAACTGAACTTGAGTATTTAAATTATTTAATATATGATCATTTACTAAAGAATTAATTTTAACTACAGATTGCCCTAATATATTAAATATTCCATAATTATTAATACTATCAAATGGATTTATATCCCCAATTTTACCTTGATTCATTACAGTGATAACTTGATCGTTATTATTAATTAATTTTCCAGCATTAGATGTATTAGCTGTGCCAGCACTTCCAGCTGTTGTGCTACCGCTTAATAAAGATAGTTCTCCTCCATTAATTTCAACTTTTCCTGAAATATTATTTAAACTATTCACTAATACGTTTCCAGAATTAATTTGAAATATTGCATCTATAGAATTATTATCAAACGCTGTTACATTAACATCCCCGCCACCCGCAATAAATGATCCTTTGTTATGAAATTTATTCACCCCATTAGCAGCCCCAATTGTTCCACCAACATTGTTTTGCTTTTGTAACATTATTGTTCCCAAATTATTAATCTCTCCACCACCAGATACATCTCCGTTAGCTCCTATCTCTGTAATCGTATGTGGATAAGTTGTAAAGCTATTATTGATTTGATTAATATTATTATTCACTACAAAATTATTTTGCATAATTTTAATCGTATCAATTTTCTGGAGATCTCCATTAGTAAATGCTGGACCTAAAATTTCTAAAATATTTCCCGTCATTGTCGCGCTAATATCTTTAAATTTTCCTCCTAATACTTGAATAATACTTCCTTGGGTTGACAACTGAATCGAGGCATTAACCGTCCCTTCGATAGTTAAATTTTTACCTTGTATAATTTTACTTGCATTAATTATTGCATTTGAAGGAATGAATAAATTACCATTATTAGTTAAAATTCCACTACTAGTTGCATTAGTTCCTTCAAGATTAACATTAGCATTACCATATAAAACAACGTTGGCATTTGCTTGATTTATTAAAGAATCAGCATATATATTTCCTTTAACAACAATATTTCCATAATTATTTATTGGACCTAAAGCGCCAAACTTACCTATAGTAGCATATTGATCAATAGTTATATTTTTATTTAGATTATTAACCAAAGTACTCTTATTATTTTCAATCGTTGATAAATCAGCTTTATCTTGAATTGATAAATCTGCTGAATTATTAAAACTAGTAGAAAATAATACACTACTACTATTATTAATATTCATAGAACCTTTATTATCAATACTAAATCCATATACTAAACCTGCATTATTTACTATGAAATCACCATAATTAGTAATAGTTGATACATTAGTAGTACCCTGAGTAGCATTGGGAACAAAAGCTTTAATGCTGCCATTGTCAGTTTTAGCCGTAGCATTATAACGTACAACAAAGCTTTTAACTCCTGTTATATTATGATTATTAGTTAATATAGTATTATTATTTATAGGGTTATTTAATTCTATATTATCAATATTATTAATATCAGCATAAGTACTATATATCGCCGCTTTCTCATTATTACCAATATTTAATGCATGATTAGAAGAATTAATAGCCGTAATACTACCATTAATTTCCGGTTGACCTGTAATATTAATAGTCGAAGATAAATTGGCACTATTAATAGAAATTGCATCTTTGCCTTTGCCGGCTACTATTTTACTATTATCTGTAACATTTATAGTATTTTGATTTGTACCACCTATAATTGCCGCTTCATTAGATAACATTTCTTTACTTGCTTCTAAATAAGCATTATTAGCTAAAGTTACAGTATTTGCTGCATTACCTAACAATAAACTACCATAAACAAAACCTCCATTTAAAACAATAGTATCACCATTATTGCTTCCTCTGATATTGCCATGAATTTTATTATTATCAGCTTGATTTTGAATTAAATTCAATTTAGCTCCAGATTTTAAAAAATCAATTACTGGACCATAATTAATTGGACGCGGATTAGGATCATCAGCTGATAGTAAAGTACGATATATATAGCTACCTTCAGGATAAATTTGATGGCTATTATTAACATATCCATTAACAATATTAACCACTCCTAACAATTCTGAATTATTAACATCAATTACTGGAGTTTGATTACTCGATATTGCTCTGCTTGCTATGTTAATAGTATAATTTTGCAAAAAATTAGTTACATTCACCGTGTCATTTATGCTGATTAATGGATATTGTTGGGCTGCATTATCATCTCTTGAATCAAAAGTTCCAGACGGCAAAGTTCCAGAAGTAAAAGTTCCAGCAGTCAAAGTTCCAGCAGTCAAAGTAAGACTACCATTATTACCAGGACCTATTCTAAAAATTCTATTATTTGCATTATTAAAATCAAATATTTTATGATCATTACCAGATAAATTTTCAACAGTAACAGCTAAAACATTTTGATTAAACAATAGTTCATAAATTAAAATTATTAACCAAAAAATATGAGCAACTTGAATTTTTAAAACATTAAGATCAGAGCTTGCAATCCTCCGTGACATACAAACAATCCCCGATAAATTAATTTTTTATTTTATTATTTGTTTTAATTTAATAATAGTTTAGATTAAAAAAATTACAAATTATTAACATCTATATCGCCCAATAAAACACTAATTTCTTTCAAATCTAAATCTTTATGCGCAAACAAACTACTATAGTATTGCGCTTGATTATCCATAAAAAAAATTCCAATTTACGACCACTCATGTTTTCCACACTCAAAACAGCATGAACATCTTTATTAATTAAAATTCTACCTTTGCGAAATAATTCCAAACCATTTGGAGAAAATATAATTCAAGACAAAACCACGCCCACTCTTAACAAAATTGTCTTTCATTTATATTTTTCATTACTGTTTTATATTTATATCAAATTAATTAATTAATCAATTAATTTTAAACAAATTTAATCCAGTTGCTTTAGATTTTTCCTTCACAACAGGCACATTATTATAAGGCTGTAGATAGTTGTATATTCCTGTTGGATTATTTAATCCATATAAAACTTTAGGATAAACATAGTTGTTATATGCAAAAACATTTCTCTCTGAAGCTGAATGATCCCAACTAACCATAGATTGTTGAGTAAATCCAAATTTAGCTAGAAATTTATTAATATTATCTTGAACTATTCTTAAATCCTCAACGTTATGACTAAATATTTTTTGAAAAAATCCCTCTAATCCTCCTGTTAATTTAACTGTATGTAAAAATGCCAAAGTACAAGCGCCATTTCTACCAGTATCTGCAGAAGTTTGATTATCTTGACAACCACTAATAATTCTTAATTCTCCGCCGTGACAAGAACTAGGAGAACGCATATTTAAAGTACGTTTTTGTCCTGTTAAACAATTAATATGCTCATGTTTACCAGTTACTCCATCATAATGAGAAAGTATTGCACATGAATTAGTATCCTCATTAAACGATATATTAGAAGTACAAGAAGAAGAACGAGATCTAGCTAAATTAACATTTTCTGAAAAAGAACGAGATCTGGCCAAATTAACATTACCTAAAGACGTTACCCCTAAAGATGCTTGAATAACAATATTATCTAACCCTAATTCCTTAATAGAGATTGCATATTTATCTTCACTTAATTTGTTAAAATTAACATTTAAAATATAACTATGCCATGGATTTTTTAACAATAAATCTGGAACTTGATGCGCGTTCACTTCTATAATATGTTTTTTTTTATTAAAAACTTGATACATTGTGGTATCTAATGGAGTGATCCAAATTTGGTCTTTATCTAAATTTTTAACATATACTATAGAAGCTTGACAATTCATTGTCGAATTTTCAGAAATTCTATTATACATAAATGGTAAATTAAACAATTGATTAAATAATTGATGATGATGATGCTGCTGCTGTTGATACTGCTGCTGCTGTTGTTGCTGCTGCTGATACTGCTGCTGCTGCTGCTGCTGCTGCTGCTGCTGCTGCTGATACTGTTGCTGCTGATACTGTTGCTGCTGATACTGATACTGCTGCTGTTGTTGTTGCTGCTGTTGTTGTTGCTGCTGTTGTTGCTGATACTGCTGCTGCTGCTGCTGCTGCTGCTGCTGCTGCTGCTGCTGCTGCTGCTGCTGCTGCTGCTGCTGCTGCTGCTGCTGCTGCTGCTGCTGCTGC
>CAIKKE010000060.1 GCA_903827925.1 uncultured Francisellaceae bacterium | reverse complement strand
TGATGATCTATTGATAATGTTTTTAATTCATCTGTAGCAATTTCTAACATAAAACAAATCCTTACTATAAAAACAAAATAGTAAGATAACTTTTTTTTGATGTAATTACAAAATTTAATTATCAAGGTCTAGGAATGTAGGATATAAATAACCTTTATCTTCAGTTAATTCATATAGCCTATTTAATATATGGAAACAATAATTTTTAGTTGCATCATCTGTGTTTTCATCTACAAATAGACATGTTTTTTTTTGATAATCCATTTTTAACCTATACTCTTCGTTTGCTTCTATTTCTTCCAAAGAAGGAAATTTAGCATCAGAACAGCTTGTAGCTAATAATAAAAATAACAATAAATATTTATCTAACTTTAATTTCATGGTGTCTTCTTTGATTTATCAACAACGCGCATATTAAATTGGCCTTTTGTACTAACTCCGCGGTTACCCTCTATTTTAGTTTTCTCTGTTTTATCACCACCTATTATTCTTCCCGTTCCAACCTTCCAACTACCTCTAGCTTCTATTTCTATGCATTTAGAATAAGCACATAATATTTCTATTTTAGGGGTAGATACTATCACATCTACTAAAGAACAATGTAGTTTCGCTTCTGGGTTGAGATTAGAAAATAATTTGTTAACAGCAAAATTAGAATTACAGGTTAAAACATTAAGATCAAAATTAAATAATTTGCTTTTGATTGGACCTCCTTTAAAATGATCCAATTAGTCCTTGTTTTTTGCCTTTTTAATACTTTGTTTTTCTATTTCTTCTATTTCTTTTTTAACTTCTTCTATATATTTTTTTTTCTCTTGTTCCATAAAAATTTCAATTATCGCGGTATCAGGATCTACGCCAGCTTGAACTTTTTTGAAAAAATCACTATTAATAAATTTGTTATACCAGAATTTTGCTTTTTCACAATCACCGTCTTCTGTATATAAAAAATATAACTCTTGAAAAACCGGTTGATAATTTTGTTCCGCTGCTTCATGAAGCAATTTATAAATATGATCTCTACTTAAGCCCACTGGATAACCCTCACTAAAAAGTACCCCTAATTTATCTTTAGCTTCTAGACTGCCATTCTCAGCTGCTTTTTTATACCAATGTATAGCATCATTGAATTGTCCCTTACTTTTAAGCAGAATCCTAGCATAAAAATATTGAGATAGTGGATCCCCATTTTCGGCAGCTTTCTTTGTCCAGTATTCCTCTTTTATAGAATCTTTTACTGCAAATCTAGGATCATCTTCTCTATAATCTGCACCATAATAAATTCCTAAAGTTGATTGAGCTTGAATTGCATCCTCGTGATCCGAATTTGCTAATTTTTCCATGAGCTCCAATCCCTTTTTAAGGTTTTGAATTACCCCATATCCTTTGAAATAATGTTCAGCTATGCTATACAAAAAAATTTCATTGTCTGTTAACTCATATAATCTATTTACTATATGGAAACAATAATTTTGAGTTTTATAATTTGTGTTTTCATCTATAAATGGACAAGTATTTTTTCTATAATCAATTATTAACTTATATTCTTCTTTATTCTCAATTTCTTCCAAAGAAGGCATTTTAGCATTTAAGCTATTTATAGCTAATAATAAAAGTAATGATAAATATTTTAACTTTAATTTCATGGTTTTTTCTTCGACTTATCAATGATTTTTATATCAAGTTGGCCTTTTATACTAACTCCTAGATCAGCATCTATTTTAGGCTGTTTTGTTTTATCACGGCTTATTCTTAAAGTACCAACCTTCCAACCACCTCTAGCTTCTATTTCTACGCATTTAGAAAAAGCACATAATATTTCTTTTTTAGGGGTAGTTACTATCGCATCTACTAAAGAACAATGTAGTTTCGCTGTGGGGCTGAGACTAGAAAATAATTTGTTAACAGCAAAATTAGAATTACAGGTTAAAACATTAAGATCAAAATTAAATAATTTGCTTTTGATTTGTACAACATTAATTCCAACATGATTGCTTATTCCAGCTTTAGAATTCGAACCTGAAGATGAGGAAAGTTCCATTGGGATTATATCTGTAATTGTCTTATTAAAAGTAGTTAAACCTACATTGATCTTTTCATTACCTAATTTCAAAATATCAACTGCTTTAGTTATAGACTTTTCCGTAGGATCCAACTTTAATGAGATTGAATTTTCATTAACCACCTTCACTAGTTCAAAATTTTCTCTTGATTTAGCAATCGTTGTATGTTTCATTAAAAATTCTGATTGTTGTTTATATACATAAGCTTCCACATCTAATGCTTCTGCGTCGTACCATTCTTGCAATGTTTCTAATCTTTTATCTTTTTGATCGCTCCAATTTGTGTATGCTGAAGATATTCTTTTTTGATATCGCTCCAATAATCTAAGTGTTGTCTCTGATTGAGCTCTATTAATTGCAATGTCTACTTCATCTTGCTCTGTGCTAAACTTAACATAATTTTCTTTAAATCTTTGCCAAAAAGATTTGGTGCTATCAGTTGTTGTGGTAGGTTCTTCAGGAGAAGCTGCATTTTCAAATATCGCATTTACCACTTTGAATTGTCTAATTTCAGTAGGTTGAAAGCTATAAAAATTAAATGCTCTTTCTAATTTACTTAAATCTTTAATGTCCATAGCATCAATTTTGTTAATAATTATTTCAGCCATTTGATTTATATCAAAATTCACTCCTTGTAAATTAGCTTGCAAATATATTTGCAAATTTAAATTGTTTATAATTTGAGCTGCTAAGAGCTGTTTTTGGTAAGCTAAAATTTGCTCTTTATCTTGATTTTTGATTAATGGTTTTACAGATAGATTATCTGATTTAAACTCTTGATTAGTTGAGAATTCTGAAGGCTCTGATTCTTCTTTATCTTTTCTTTTTTCTTTAAAGCCTTTTTCCTGTTCAGCCACTTCTTTCTTAATTTCCTTCTTAGCAGGGAACATTTCCTCCACAATCGCAGTTGTCATATATTCTAGCATACCTGCTAATGCGCCATCATTACGTAATGCACCTACTCCTGCACCAATTGCAGCTTTAATTGCAGTATGCGTAAACATGCTAGTTTCGCCTAAATCATGCCAACTATCAATCTTCACATTTATTGGTGCTAATGCTATCCCGATCGCTGCATCAATTAACCCATCAGTTAAAGATTTCTCGGTTTCTTTACCACCTATACTCATGTTTAATGTAGTGCTAACACTAGCTCTGGCTATATGATATTGAATATGATCTACTAATTCGCGTTTTGCTAATTCTTTGATCTTTAAACCTTCACATAGA
>CAIKKE010000059.1 GCA_903827925.1 uncultured Francisellaceae bacterium | reverse complement strand
TTTTCTAAGCGTCGTAAAATTTTATCTAATTGTTTGAAGGAATATTGTAGCGATTCTCATTTGAGATCATTAGGAGTTGATCCTATGTTGCGTCCTGAACAATTAGAAGTTGCTGATTTTGTTAGAATTAGTAATTCTTTATAATATAATCAAATTATGATTAATTTATCAGATTTTTATCTGTAATAATATGTTTAATATTTAATAATAAATCTTCTAATTCAATTCGATTAGCAAATTCTTCCAAAAGATTTACAATGTCTGTAGCTGAAATATTTTTAAATTTATTAAATTTATAATTGAATTTAATAATATTATTCGTAGTATTATTAATTTTTTGTAAAATATTTCTGATGGTTGATAAATTTATAAGATTTTGTTTTATTAATAAATTAAAGATTTGTAAATGTCCGGCACACATATAATCAATTAATAGTTGAAAAAAATTAGTCAAAGAAATGTTATCTTCATTGAGATCCTTAGGTAACAACCCAGCTAAATTATGTAGGGTTATTAAAATTTCCTGTCTTTGTTGTAACCAAGGGGTTACACATTTTGCAACTGTGTTCATATTAGTAATGTAGTGTAAAATTTATCAAATTACGCCAAGATAAACAATTATTGTAACGTAAGAGATAGATGGATTATTTGTGGGATAATAGCCTGAAATTATGTAAATATTCGTGGTAAAGTAACGGTTTTCTTGATTTTTTCAGTAATTTTATTTATATTGTTTTATGCTTTGACTAACACCAAGTTATTTTTTATTAAGGTTTGTTTTTTTATAATATACTATAATTTAATTATAGGGAAAATTTTTTACCAAGGATGGTAGTTTAAAGATTGATAAATTTTAAGTTAGCAAATTTTGTTTTCACGTAAGAGATAGATGAATTATTTGTGAGACAATGAGCTATAATCAAGTAAGCATTTGTTGATTAATATAATTGTTTCTGATTTTAACAGGGTTTTAAAATAATAAGTTAATGTTTATATAATAATTAAATTAAAATTTAATGGTTGTTTTTTTTTATTAATTATTATAATTTGTTTTAATTATAAACATATAGTAATTAAATAGTTTATTTAAGTTTCAGGGAAATCTTTTTACCAAGGATGGTAATTTTAGACAAACTCAGGTTCATTTAAAGTAATATTTAATTCTAAAGTTGAACAATTATCATTTTGTTGTAGCTCTACTTGAATTTGATTGCTATCTATAGAAACATATTTGCTAATGACGTTAATTAATTCTTGTTTTAATTGGGGAATAAAATCTAATTTACTTCCACCTTTATTTCTTTGATGAGATACTAATATTTGTAACCGTTCTTTAGCTTTTTGGGCAGTTTTATTGCGATTGTTATTTAGAAAAAAGTCAAAAATACTCATGCTAGATCCTTGATTAAACCAATATTTAATAAAATTTTTCTAAAAGTAGAAGGATCTTCAAGCTTTTCTCCTAATAAGGTAGAAACTGCATTGCGATATGCTTTACACGCATTGCTTGGTTTGGCTTCTAAAGTTATAGGGATCCCCTGATTAGAAGCATTCAGAACTGCTTCTGATTCTGGAATAATTCCTAATAAAGGTATAGCTAAAATATCTTGAACATCATTTACACTAAGCATTTCCCCTTTTTTTACTCTAGCAGCAGAATATCTACTGATTAACAAGTGCTTAGTAATTTCCATGTTTTCTTCTACTAATTTAGTTTTACTGTTTAGTACTCCAATGATCCTGTCAGAATCACGTACAGAGGAAACTTCTGGATTAGTAACAATAATTGCTTCATCTGCAAAATATAGAGCGGTTAATGCCCCACGTTCTATGCCAGCTGGAGAATCACAAATAATAAATTTAAAATCTTTACGCAATTCTTCAATAATTTTGCCTATGCCTTCTTTGGTTAAAGCGTCTTTATCTCTGGTTTGTGATGCTGGTAATATGTATAAATTTTGCTGACGTTTATCTTTTATCAGGGTTTGGTTAAGTGATGCTTCTTGGTTTATTACATTAATAATATCATAGATCACTCTTCTTTCGCATCCCATGATTAAATCTAAATTTCTTAAACCAACATCAAAATCGATAACTACAGTTTTAAACCCACGATTAGCTAATTCTGCTCCGATAGCGGCGCTAGTAGTAGTTTTTCCTACCCCACCCTTACCAGAAGTAATCACAATTACTTTAGATTTTATATTGCTTATAGTATTCAAGTTTATTGTCCTTAATTATATTATATTTTTTTTAAGCTTAATTTAATTTTAACTTTTTTATATTATTAATTATTGATAATTATCTGTACAATATATCATAAAAATTCAGTAATTTCTAATTTACCGGCAGATAAACAAATTTGTACTGGTTTTTTCCAAAATCTAGGATCTATATTCTCACTAATTTTAAATTGCCCAGCTATAGATATAAGATCAGCTTCTAAGCTATTACAAAAAATCCTAGCTTGAGTATTATTATTAATACCAGCTAAGGCTCTTCCCCTTAAAGCTCCGTAAACATGAATACTACCATCTGCTAACAGTTCCGCTCCATTACTTACCGATCCAATTATAGTTATATCTCCATCTGGAGCATAAATTTGTTGTCCAGATCTTATTGGAGTATGAATTAATTTGTTTTTTGGTAATTTGGTCTCTAAATTTAGATTGTTTTTTGGTTTATCAGATAAATTATTTTCTTGATTATTATTAATAGAATTTAAGTTATTTATTGAATATTTATTAGAATTTTCTAGATTAGCGCCAGATCTTAAAATTGCTAAATTTGCATTAATAGCTAATTGTTGTTGTTGTTGAGAGGCATTGCGAACCCCTACCGGGATCAATTTTTTATTTACTAAAATATGCTTAAGCGCGGTAAAATCAATATAATTATCCTTATTAACTTCATTTTTTGATAAATGATATAAATCAATTACTATAGGTGCGTTATTAAAAAAATTTGGAGCTTGTTCGATCTTTACGTTAAGTTCTTCTTCTAATAATTGTAAATTGTTGCTTAATATTTGTATAGTAGTTAAAGTAAATAAACCACCTTTTAATTGCATACTAGATTTAATTTCAGTTTCTACACATTCTATTATTGAATTCATAAGTTTGTATGCCTTAACTTAATTAATTTATTAATTCTTGAATTAAATTTATTTTAAATTAAATTTAAATTAAATTTAAGGGTTAATATTATAATTTTTATCTTACGCAGTTTACTGGATAAAAATTGTTCATATCAGTTAAATAAATTGTCAGGCAGGCAGTGTCTGTATTTTGAGATTTATTAGGTACAGGCGTTGCTTTAAAAATTACTTTTTCGCCTGTTTCGATACCATTAACTTGTTTACTGATTAAATTATTTACAACTGTCGGAGGTATCGATCTGTCAGGAAATCCATCAACGTTATAATTAAGATAATATAAGCCGGTTGCAGTCAAACAATTAGTACTTATACTATCGATGGTTATATTTGTACCATAAGGACAGTCAGTAGTAGTACTGCTTAACGCAGTCAAACAATTAGTACTTATACTATCGGTGGTTATATTTGTACCATAAGGACAGGCAGTATTAATACTGCTACTCAGCATTAACATGGCTCTTTGTAATCCTATAGTTGCTTCTTTACGTCTTGAAACCATAAGAGTTTGCATATAACCAGAGATACCAACTGCTGCCAAGATACTAGCAATAGCAATAGTTACTGTTAGCTCAATCAAAGAGAAGCCTAATTTTGTGTGCATATATTTTCCTAAAATTTAAATTAAATAAACAAAATAAATATAAATTAAATAAAAAAATAAATATGTTTTTTAGATATTACAACTTTTATCTACACTAGTTACATTGTTTGGCCATAAATTTATCGTGTTAAAACAGCCGCTTAAATTAGAAGTTAATCCTACATTTATAATTATAGGAGTAATAATATTTTCATTATTTATAATTATAGGAGTAATAATATTTTCATTATTTATAATTATAGGAGGAATAATATTTTCATTATTAGTATAAATAGTGGTAGTGGTGTTATCAGTATAAGTAATTTCTGATATTAATCCTTGTATATAGGTAATTTTCGAAATAAATTTGGTAGTAGGTGGTTTAGGTGTAAATTGAACCGTAACTAAATTATTAAATAGGTTGTTATTAACATTACTCCAAGAATTATTAATGAAATCAGTAGTCTTACAACTTGCTCGATTGGTTCCACTTCCTGCTTGAATATTACAAATATCTTGAGGAACACTATTGTTTAATGATTTATACACAGTTTGATTAATCGTAGTTAAGATTATATTTGTAGTTTCATCAATAATTTCTTTAGGAGTTTTTAATTGATTAAATTTGGTGATGCCAATTCCAGTTAATATGGCTACTATGCTCATAGTAACAATCATTTCGATTAAATTAAAAGCTAGCAAATTAGTTTTTTTATTATTCATAAATCACCAACATCCGGTAGGCCCTTTAGTATCTGTATTATTAGTATCTACGGTTAGAGTTATTTCTCTGCAAGTTGTCTCTTGGGTCGCTAAAGGTTCTTCAGCGGTTGCGGTTAATGTATAACTAGTAGTAGCTCCAGAGTTTAAAGATATAGAAATAGTATAGTATTTAAGAGCAGGAAATTGAGAGCTTAGTTGGAGTTGAGCTGCAACATCCATGATACTGTGGACTGCAGTACTACCAACATACCCAGAAACTGCCAATTGTTCTATATTAGATTTAAGTTTGATTAGCTCACTATGAGCTTCTTTACGTTGATTTTCGATTTGCAATGAAGATATAGAATTAAATGAAATTGCCATTAAGATAATTACTATCGCAATAGTAATCATTAATTCGAGTAATGATATGGCATGTAATTTATTTAATTTCATAATGTAATATATTTAATCTATAATATGAACCATGCTTAAACTAATGCCAAAAAACTTGTGTTGCCCCTTTAAATATAAATTTAAATCAGGATCTTGCCAAATAATATTACCTAAGGAAAAGTTTTTTATATTACCAAAACCTGCAAAATTTGTATATCTTATTGAAGTTTTAATAAACAATTGTGATGCTACTCTTAAATTCCCTCCAAGGGTTAAATTGAAAGCTCCAGTTATATTGTTTTTATTATAATTTTGCTCAGCAGTTACAGGAGAGTTGAAAAATCTAGAATTCGTTGAAATAATCCCAGTGCCTACACCTAATCCAACAAAAATCCTTAAAGACTTTAATTTAAGCAATTCATAATATCCATTAATTAATAGTGCTTTACTTTTAACGATACTATCTAACGATCCATGTTGATTATTGAATAATTGTGATCGGTAATATCTCATATTTTGAGTAACTAGTAGTTCTGTTTCTAACGATAATT
Organism: uncultured Francisellaceae bacterium; assembly: GCA_903827925.1. Taxonomy (GTDB): domain Bacteria; phylum Pseudomonadota; class Gammaproteobacteria; order UBA6186; family Azoamicaceae; genus UBA6186. The sequence continues at coordinate 457 of CAIKKE010000059.1, read as the reverse complement.
TATTGAATGTATAGCCAAATGCAATTTCTAAACTTCTTTTGGAATTATTAGTTTCAGTATCGTTTGCTATTATAGCATTTTGTATAATTGGTTTAGAAGAAATATTTGTTATTTTAATCAACGAGCTAGAGCCGGTATTAGCTCCTAAACGTAAGAAATATTTATTATTAGTGTTTATTGGAGTAATTTTATTAATTGCTTGTAGTTCTTCTTGGCTAATATTAGGAGTTAAACCATACATTGCATTAATAAATCCTTCACTTTGTGAGTTACCATATTTTTTGTCTAATTGATCTGCAGAGTTATTTGCTTGACAATCCATGAAAGGTGATAAACCAAATAAAAATATATTTAATATTAATAATTTAAGCTTAATTTTTTTATAATTATATTTTAAATTATGTTTTATGTGTAACATTGTTAATTTTAGCACTTAGTTTATCTATATTTAATTTAT
>CAIKKE010000058.1 GCA_903827925.1 uncultured Francisellaceae bacterium | reverse complement strand
ATCTATTATATATAAATATATATTTTTTAATTAGTAAGCGAAATTGATATGAATAACTTAATAAGAAGCGATTTTAATTCATTAAATAACTTTCCTAATTCTTTCCTAAACAGCTCTTCTAAGCGGATTAATAATATACATTTTGTAGGTATTGGCGGTTCTGGAATGAGCGGGATAGCTGAGGTATTACATAACTTAGGTTTTAAAGTAACTGGTACGGATTTAGTTAAAAATGAAGCAGTGACTCGATTATTAAGTCTAGGTATAGAGATCCGCTTCTCTCATATTGCCGAAAATGCCTCGTATTGCGATGCAATTGTAGTTTCTTCTGCAGTTCCTAAGGATAATATAGAGTTATTAGTTGCCAAAAAACGCCGGATCCCGATTATTCATCGAGCAGAAATGCTGGCAGAGCTAATGCGCTTTAAATACGGAATTGCAATTGCAGGTAGTCATGGAAAAACTACTGCTACCAGTTTGATAGCAACTATTTTAGCTGAAGCTGATCAAGATCCTACTTTTGTAGTTGGGGGTAAATTAAACAAATTTAGTTCCCATGCTAAATTGGGTGGTGGTCAATTTTTTGTATCCGAAGCTGATGAAAGTGATGGATCTTTTTTGCATTTAAATCCATTATTAGCAGTAGTTACTAATATTGATAATGATCATTTAAGTAATTATGGTGGGGATTTTAATAATTTAAAAAAAGCTTTTTTAGAATTTTTACATCGCTTACCATTTTATGGGCTTGCGGTAGTTTGTAGAGACGATCCTGTAATTGCAGAAGTGATAGATCAAATTTCAAGACCATTATTGACTTATGGTTTTTCTGAAGAAGCTGACATTCGAGCAATTAATTATAAACAGCAATATAATGTTAGTAAGTTTAAAGTTTTATTACCTATGGAATCACAGCCAAGAAATATAATTTTAAATTTACCTGGAAAACATAATGTATTAAATGCTTTAGCTGCTATTGCGGTAGGATTAGAGTTGAAAATAAAATTTAATTTAATTGCAAAAACTTTAATGAATTTTCATGGAATCGGCAGAAGGTTTCAAATTTATGGTAAATTTGTTATTAATATTAATAATAATAACAATACTAATATTAATAAATTTTTATTACTTGATGATTATGGGCATCATCCCAAAGAAATTCAAGCAGTTATTAATGCAGTTAAAGAAGGTTGGCCTAAACGTCGTTTGATTTTAGTATTTCAACCACATCGTTATACCCGTACTCAGCAATTGTTTAATGAATTTGTTTCCGTATTAGCCACAGCTAATCATGTTGTTTTATTAGATATTTATAGTGCTGGTGAAGAGCCTATAGAAAACATTTCATCAAACAGAATTTGCCATGAAATAATTAATAATTATAAATCAACCTCAGCTTTTTATATTCAATCAAAATCTTTAATTTCAGTAGAAGATGATTTATTAAATCATTTAACCACTATTATTGAAGATCAAGATATAGTTTTAATGCAAGGTGCTGGTGATATAGGTAAATTAATTACTAAATTAGTGAATAAATTACAAATTTGTGAGGATATTGAGATTTGTTAAATTTATTTTTATTGCTAATCGGGATTTTATTATTTGTTGATGTGGAGGCGCAAAGTTACCAACAAAGGATCCAAGAATTTTTAGAACACAATTTCAATTATAATCAAGTTGGATTAGTCGTACATTCTTTAACAGATAACAAAATTTTATATCAGCATCATAATAATAAATTATTTGTACCAGCAAGTTTAGTAAAATTATTTACTTTAGCGAGTAGTTTAGAAGAATTAACTTCAAATTTTAAATTTGTTACCAAGTTAACTTGGAATAAAAATAAATTAATTAACCATACTTTGCATGGAGATTTAGGATTAATTTTTAGTGGTGATCCAGAATTTACTCAAAAAAATTTAGAAAAATTAATCCTCGCAATTAAAAAACAAGGCATTAATCAAATAGAAGGTGATTTTATTGTAGATGATACTTTGTATTCAGAAGATTATGCTCCAGGCTGGGTAATAGATGATTTGACTTGGGGATATGCGGCTCCGAGTACTGCAATTGTGATTGATGAAAATAAAATTTCTATTAAAGTAAACCCGATTTATACATTTGGTCAGCAAGTGAATTTTGCTATTTCTAATGATTATAATAATTATAACTATGAGAATAATAGTAATAAAAATAATAATTATAGTTCGCTAATTCCATTTAATATTGAATCTAAAGTACTTGCGGTTAATCATTTACAAGCTGCAAATGATTGCCGATTAAAAGTTAAGTTAAATGCTAATAATGATATTTGGTTTTCAGGTTGTGTAGAAATTGAACCAAAAGATCAGTTAATCAATCTAGCGGTTAATTCTCCAAGAAAATATTTACAAGATTTATTAAAAATATATTTCAATAAATATAATATTAATTTAATAGGAACAATTATATTTAAACAAGCCCCCCCCAATCTAGTTGAACTTAAAGTGCATGAATCATCTAAATTATCGAATTTACTTTCGGTAATGATGAAAAATTCAAATAATATTTATGCAAATAATATTGGTAAAGCATTAGGAGTGAAATTATATGGACATGGATCTTTTTTGAATGCGACTAACGCAATAAAAAATATATTACATAAAAAGTTTACAATTAATACTAGTACGCTTAATATTTTAGATAGTTCAGGATTGTCTATTTATAATGTGGCGACACCTAATCATTTTGTTAGATTATTACAAGCAATTTACAATGATAAAAATTTGTATAATATGATAAATAAGATTTTTCCTAAACCAGGTACAAATGGTACTTTAAAAAATCGTTTAACTGCCAAAGATTTACGGTTTAAATTATGGGCTAAAACTGGTAGTTTAAAACATTCTTCTGGACTTGCAGGATTTATACGTACTAAAAATAATCAAGAATTAGCATTTGTGTTTATAATTAATAATTTACTTACTAATGATTTCATGATTAAACAGTTAACTGATGAATTATGTGAATTATTAATTAATTATGGTTAAATTAGAATTGGTTAAATTTCTTTAAAATATTAATATAAAGATTAATATATGGAAATAAAATATAATATGCCTTTAGCTAAATATACTTCATATAAAGTTGGAGGTGCTGCTAAAATTTATTTCAAACCTGAAAATTTATCAGAATTAGTGATGTTTATTAAACAATTACCAGTAAATGAAAAATTATTATGGTTAGGGCTGGGAAGCAATGTTTTAATTAGAGATGGTGGTTTTGATGGAGCGGTCATTCATATCAAAAATGTACTTAATGATTTAACTATAATTAAATTGGATGTAAATGGACTTTTAATTAAAATTGGGGCGGGGGTTAGTTGTGCTAAGTTGGCAAAATTTTGTGTGGAGCATAATTTAGGAGAAGGAATTTGGTTTGCTGGGATCCCAGGAACTATAGGTGGGGCCTTACACATGAATGCTGGGGCATTTAAAGGAGAGACTTGGGAACATGTTATCTCGGTTGAAGTAATTGATCGTTATGGAAAAATTAGCATTAAGTATCCAGCAGAGTATAATATTAGTTATCGTTCTGCAATTATTTTAGGTAACTTAAAAGATGACAAGCCATCAGAATGGTTTGTGGGAGCAACATTATGGTTTAAATTTACGAATACCACTTCACAAAATTTGCAAAAAGAATTAAATCTATTATTGCAAGCTAGAAAAGATACTCAACCAATTGGAACTTTAAACTGTGGTTCTGTATTTAAAAATCCAGCAAATAATGCTGCAGGTAAATTAATAGAAGCAGCACAATTAAAAGGTAAGAAATTAGGTAATGCAGTAATTTCTGAAAAGCATGCAAATTTTATAATTAATTTAGGTACAGCTACTGCTACAGATATAGAAAGTTTAATTAAATTTGTTCAACATGAAATCTTTAAAAAATATAATATTATGCTAGAACCGGAGGTTAAAATCATTGGAAAATGAGGTTAAAAATTTTGCATTAGAAGAATTAAATTTAATTGGAAATCTTGCGGTTTTAATAGATTCTGAGTTAACTACTGAAACTTTTGTAGATATTATAGAGGTATTAAAAAATAAACAAATTAAATTTAAATTAATTGAAATAAGTCCAAATGGTTTAAATTTATTAGATCCAAAAATTTGGAAAGGGATCAACCGAGTATTTATTGCAATTTCTGATCATCATAAATTATCTACAGGATATATTCAGGCAATATTAGATATTTTAGGTTTAGATTATACTGGTACAGGCATGTTATCTGCAGCACTTGCTAAAGATATTTTTAAAGTTAAAAAAATTTGGCAAATGATGGGGATTGCAACTACCCCTTTTATTAAATGGAAAGAGGATTTTAATTGGCAAGAGATGTTAGGGTTAATTGGATTACCGATGGCGATTAAATCATTAAATATCAATGAAAAAAAAGTATTTAAAGTTGCGAATTTAGAAAATATTGATGAAATTTTAAAAAAGTTTGATTATTCAAATGATATTATTATTGAACCTTGGATTACTGGGGATGAATATATAGTTTATATCATTAACGAAACACCTTTGGTACCAATAAAAATTAACAGTACTTTAACTAGTAACTTCAATATTATTTCCACCAAAAGCCACCACAATCAATCAGAGGAGTTGTATAATATTAAAAATATGCAAAAATTAGCCTTAGAAGCTTTTTTAGCTATTGGTGGTCAAGGTTTTGCTGAAGTACATATTCTTAAAGATGTAAACGAAGATTGTTGGGTATTATCAATTAATATAGGATTAAATTTAAATCGCAATTCAAATTTTGCAATAGCAGCTTATGAAGCGAATATAAAATTTGAGGAACTTATAGAACAAATTTTGGCAACTAGTTTTATAAAGAAATCTTGTAATAATTTAATTCAATTAGTTTAATTATTTTAATTTTAAAATATGCAATGAAAAGATAGGTTAATAAATTGATTAGAATTTTTAAAAAATTAACAATAATTAGTATCAAGCTATTGTTTTCTGCTGGATTAATAATGTCTATTATTGGTTATATAAATAAATTTCAACAACAATATCCTGTGGTAAAATTGAAATTATTAGGTGAATTAGATTATATTGACCAAAAAGATATAGAATTGTTGTTAGGAGATTTATTGTTAAATAATTTATGGACTTTAAATTTGAATGTGGTTAAAGATAAATTAATGTTAAATTCATGGATAGATCAATTAATTCTAAAAAAATGTTGGCCTAATAAGCTTGAAGTTTCTATAGTTTATAATAAGCCAATTGCTGTTTGGAACGATAGTTTTTTTTTAACGGCATCTGGGAAAATTTTGTATTCAACTAAAAATGAGTTAAAATTACAGACTTTAAACTTGCCTAAATTTTATGGAGAAACAGGTAAAGAAAATTTATTGTTAAATACATATTTGTTATTATTAGAGAAGTTGTCTTCTATTGGATTGTTGGTAGAAAGATTAGATTTTAAACAAGATCAGGGAATTGTAGCATTATTAAATAATAATATTAAGTTAAAGTTGGGAACTTTTGATTTGTCTGATAGAATAACGAGATTTATTGTAGCTTATAAAAAAAAATTGAATCCAAGTATTAGCGATATTTCTTACGTTGATCTACGTTATACTAATGGGGTGGCAGTTGCTTGGACATTAAAGGATGTGAATGTTGAGTAAAAAATTAAGGGGATTGTGATTGGTTTTCATTAAAAGGGCGTTAACTGGCTTATGTATAAGAAAAGTAATAATTTAATTGTAGGTTTAGATATTGGTACTTCTAAAGTTGTAGCTGTAGTTGCAGATGCTGCTAATGAAGATCAAATTGAAATTTTAGGTTTTGGACTTTGTCCGTCTACCGGGATGCGCAAAGGGGTAATTGTAAACATCGAAGCAACGGTTAATGCAATTTCCAAAGCGATAGAAGATGCTGAATTAATGGCAGGGTGTCAAATTCATTCAGTGTATGCTGGAATTGTAGGTAATCATTTAAGAGGAGTAAATTCTCAAGGGATGGTTGCAGTTGCTAATAGAGAGATTACTAAATTAGATGTAGATAATGTTATTGAAGCTGCTAAATCTATAACTATTCCCCCGGATCAAAAAATTTTACATATTTTACCTCAAGAATTTATAGTAGATAATCAAACAGGAATTATAGATCCTGTAGGTATGACTGGGCTTCGTTTAGAAACCAAGGTTCATATAATTACAGGTTCAGTAAGTGTTGCTCAAAATATTATTAATTCTATTCGTAAATGTGGTTTAGAAGTAGATGATATTGTGCTAGAACAATTAGCTTCTAGTTATGCGGTTTTATCTCCAGATGAAAAACACTTAGGGGTTTGTATGGTAGATATTGGAGGAGGTACTACAGATATTGCAGTGTTTATTAATGGATCTATTTGTCATACGGTCGCATTACCGGTAGCGGGGGATCAAGTAAGTAACGATATTACGGTTGCTTTTAGGATCCCTATAAAGCAAGCAGAAGAGATAAAAGTTAAAGATGCAGTTGTAATGGCTGAATTAGCTGATCCTAGTCACAAAATTAAAGTTAATTCGGTTGGGCAACATGGGGTGTTTGAAATTAATCAATATAATTTGGCGCAAGTAATTGAGCCGCGATATGAAGAAATTCTTTATTTAGTAAAAGAGGAATTACATAAAATTGGATTAGCTAATTCTTTGGTTGCAGGGATTGTTTTAACTGGTGGAAGTTCTAAAATTCCAGGAATAATTCAATTAGCAGAAAGAATTTTTGGGTTACCGGTAAGACAAGGTTTACCTAATAATGTTATTGGTCATCCAGAAATTATTAATAATCCAATATTTTCCACTGGAATTGGTTTATTGTATAGTAAAAAAGAAAAACAAAGAACTATTAATAAAATTAATTCTAATTTAAGAATAAATAAAGTTTTTTTTAGGATGAAAGAATGGTTTCAAATGAATTTTTAATTATTATTTACGTATAAATAGGGGAGATTATGATGTTTGAATTGATAGATAGCTGTTCAGATAAAGCAGTTATCAAAGTAATTGGAGTAGGAGGTGGGGGCGGTAATGCGGTAGAATACATGATACGCTCTAAAAGAATTGAACAAGTTGAATTTGTAAATGCTAATACAGATGCATTAGTGCTTAAGCAATCTTCTGCAAAAGTTTTACAATTAGGATCTAAAACTACTCGTGGGCTAGGAGCAGGAGCCGATCCTGAAATTGGAAAATTAAGTGCTGAAGAAGATAGCAATAAGATTAAAGAAGTATTAGAAGGTGCGGATATATTATTTATTACTGCAGGTATGGGGGGAGGCACAGGTACGGGTGGTGCTCCAATTGTGGCTCAAATAGCTAGAGAAATGGGGATCTTAACAGTTGCAGTAGTAACTAAGCCATTTCCTTTTGAAGGTAAAAAGAGGATGCAAATTGCAGAGCAAGGAATTGAAAATCTTTCTAAAGTGGTTGATTCTTTAATTACTATTCCAAATTCGCGGTTATTAACAGTTTTAGGTAAAGGAGTTACTTTACTAGATGCATTTAAAGCGGTAAATGATGTATTATTGAGCGCTGTACAAGGGATCGCAGAATTAATTACTAAACCAGGTTTAATTAACGTAGATTTTGCGGATGTACGTACAGTTATGTCTGAAATGGGATTGGCAATGATGGGAACAGGGGTTGCGAGGGGAGATAATCGCGCAAGAAGAGCAGCTGAGGCTGCAATTTCTAGTCCATTATTAGACAATATAAGTTTAAATGGAGCTAAGGGAGTTTTAGTAAATATTACAGGTGGTAATAATTTATCCATTTCTGAATTTGAAGAAGTTGGTGAAGTGGTAAAAAGCTTAACTGCAGATGATGCGACTGTTATCGTGGGTACAGTAATCGACAGTCAAATGGAAGATGAATTAAGGGTAACTTTAGTAGCAACCGGTTTAGAACCAACTTATTCTAGTTATGCTGCTAATAACAGCTATACTACTGTTAATAATGTGGTAAACCATAAAGATAATAATATTTATAATAGAGAACAATTTAATCAAGTAGCATTAAATTATAATGATGCAGAATCTTCTATTATAAAAGAAAAAATAAATAAAAAATGGGATCATGTTGGTGTCAATCAAGGATTAAATGTTAATCATAGTAATAATAACAGTAATATAAACAGTAATAGTTTAGATAGAAATATGGATTATTTAGATATTCCAGCATTTTTAAGAAGACAATCAGATTAAAATTTTAAATGGCAAATAATAATGAATCAAAGAACTTTAAGGCAGTCGATTAGGGCTATGGGGGTTGGTTTACATAGTGGGGAAAATATTTTTTTGACTTTTAAACCAGCAGAGGTTAATACTGGAATTTTATTTAAACGAGTAGATTTAGAGCCTAATATTGATATTCCTGCTAGAGTGATGAATGTTATAGATACTCAATTATCTACTAGTTTAGGGATCGATAATCATCAAATAGCTACAGTTGAACATTTATTATCTGCATTTGCTGGGTTAGGTATAGATAATGCGATAATTGAAGTTAATGGGCAAGAAATCCCTATTATGGATGGTAGTGCTGGTCCATTTGTATTTTTATTACAATCTGCAGGTATTGTAGAACAAAAAGCGCCTAAAGAATTTATAGTAGTTAAGAAAACAATTTTTGTTAAAGATGAAGATAAATGGGCTAGATTAGATCCCTTTAATGGATTTATAGTATCTTTAGAATTAGATTTTAATCATCCGGTTTTTAAAAAATCCAATCTTGTTGGTAGTTTAGATTTTTCTAGTATTTCTTATGTTAAAGAAGTTTCTAGAGCTAGAACTTTTGGGTTTGTTAGTGATTATGAATGGCTAAAAGCTAATAATTTAGCATTAGGTGGTAGCTTAGAAAATGCAATTGTTTTAGATGAGAATAAAGTGATTAATGAAGATGGTTTACGTTATGAAAATGAATTTGTTAAACATAAAATTTTAGATGCGATTGGTGATTTATATTTATTAGGTAGAAGTTTGATTGGGAGATTTGCAGGATTTAAATCTGGGCATTTTTTAAATAATTTATTATTAAAAGAATTATTAAAAGATAAAGAAGCTTGGGATATTGTAACTTTTAGTGATCCTCTTCAGGTGCCAATTGCTTATTTACCAACTAAAATAGAGGTAGATAGTTATCGAGAAAAAATAATTTAGATTATATAGAGTTAAATTTTAAGTTGTTATAAATATTATTTATGTTAAAATATTTTTTTTAATTCATTAGGGCCTATAGCTCAGTTGGTTAGAGCAGGGGACTCATAATCCCTTGGTCGTAGGTTCGAGTCCTACTGGGCCCACCATAAAAACCTTGAAAATTACAGTCTTTTTATAGATTAATTGTACCCTCTCTTTATTCCTTAAAATGCTCAAAATATAAAATTAAATTTTGAAGCAAATAAATCGCGTTATGGCGTCCCAAGAATTACTAGAGCATAAAACACAAAATAAAAACCATAGCCTTAATAAAGCGGCCAGAAGGATGAATAAATTGAATTTACAAGCAATTGCTAAAAAGAAATTTAAAGTAACTACTGATTCTAAACATTCCAAAAAAAATATCCGGTTGCTTTATAGTTACTTAGATTTTTATATTTTATAATTTATAATAATATATATTATGCAAACTAAAACAATCCAGAATATTTCTATTTTATTAACTGAATTACAACAAAAATTACAGTTAGATCCTTATAATCCTGTAATTTATAATCAACTTGCTAATTTGTACTATAAAATTAATCAATTCGAACAATCTATCTATTATTATCAAAGAGCTCTTCACATTTTTCCTAATAACCCAGAGATCCATTTTAATTTAGCTAATTGTTATGTAAAAAAAAATTTTATTCTTGATGCAATTAGTCATTACAAATTTTGTTTAGAATTAAATCCAAATTTTTTAATTGCTAGGCAAAATTTAGGTATGTTATTAGTTGAAATAAAAAATTTTCAAGAAGCACTACCATATTTAGTTAAAGTTTATACTGAAGATTTAGAAACTCAAAAAAATTTTGTATTTATTGAACAATTAGCTAATTGTTACTTACAATCTGGTGACATTCCAAATGCTATAACAACCCTACAACAGGCTATAAATGTTAATCCTACCCAAGAAACTGCTCAGCATAATTTAGCTATTTTATATTTAAGAAATCAACAACATAATTTAGCAATGCAACATTTTAACCTTACTTTACAATTAAACCCAAAAAACCAAACTGCCTTACATATGCTAGCTGCATTAATGAAAGATAATCCTCAACAAGCACCAATAGAGTACATTGTTAATTTATTTGATCAATATGCAGATTATTATGCAACTCATGTAACTCAAAATTTACATTATAATTTACCAATAATATTTAGAAATTTATATGCAAAATATTCCAATGGAATTACGGCTAAAAATGCTTTAGATCTAGGGTGTGGAACTGGTATATGTGGAATATATTTTAGAGATGCTAGTATAAACTTAATTGGAGTAGATATCTCTAGAAACATGCTATTACAAGCTAAACACCATTCTTATGATTTATTAATTGAAGCTAATCTTCAAAAAAATTCTGTATTTATAAATAATTATTTTGATTTAATTATTGCCGCTGATGTGCTTCCTTATTTTGGAGATTTAAATAAGATTTTTCAACAATTTAAGTTATTACTAAAAAAAAACAACGGTTTTAGTATGTTATTATTTAATATAGAATTAAATGAAAATCAAAATACTAAAGATTTTTATCTACAAACTTCAGGAAGATATTCCCATAACTTTAATTATATTCAAGAATTAGCAAAAACTTTTGATTTTTCTATACTAGAAAATAATAAACAAATAATTAGAACACATAATGACCAACCACTTGTTGGTTTGATATTTTTGCTAAAGCATTTATAATTTAAATAATAATAAATAATGAATAATGAATAATGAATGCTTATGCCATTAATAACATTTAAAAATTTTGTAAATTATTTAAATGAACTATATAACCCCATAGATGGTTACATACAATATACTCCAGAATTATTAAAAGAAGCTAGTGAACAACAAGTTGCATTAACTTATGGGGAAATTTTACCTGAAAGTTTAGCTATTATTATAAATAAATTAGATATAAAAGAAAATGATGTTTTTTATGATTTAGGATCAGGGGTTGGTAAAGTAGCATTACAATTTTGTTTAACAACACCAATACATAAATCTTATGGTATCGAAGCTTTAGAAATAAGACACAAAATCGCTGAACAAGCTTATATAGATATAAAGAAAAAATTACCTGATTTATTTATAAATAAATCTCTACAAAGTATGCATGAAAATTTTTTGTTTTGTGAATTAGAAAACCCTAGTATTATTTTTATGGATTCTTTATGTTTTAGTGATGATACTATAAAACAATTAAGTAAGGTTTTAAATAATATTCCAACAATTAAATATGTTATTAGCTTAAAAGCTATAAAATTAAATCATTTAAAGTTAAAAGAAAAAATTACCTTAAAATTTTCTTGGTCTCAAGGTAATACCACTACAGTCCATATTTATGCTAAATAAATTGTTTAAATTCTTGATGTGTTTTTATTAAATCAAAATAGCATCAATAAAGCGCACTTACGTGCCTCTCCTTCTGCGTCGAGTAATAGGTCTTTCTGAGGTGCGTCGAGTAATAGGCCTTTCTGTTGGTATAATGCCTTTTCCTGAAATTATTAAATCTTTTAATGTTGTGGTTGGTTGGTTTTTTCTTGAATCCCAAAGAAATCGTCTAGTTTTCATAGCATAATTAATGCTATGATTATATTTGGTAATTAACCTCAGTTCGGGCAAATTTTAACAAACCATAATTAAATTTTCTCTGTTAATCCCTGTTATACAAGGTTTTTTTGGTTTAATTGCATAAGATATTAAGGCACACAATAGATTAATTGCAAAATTTGCAGAACTTCTGTGT
>CAIKKE010000057.1 GCA_903827925.1 uncultured Francisellaceae bacterium | reverse complement strand
TATCAGTAAATCATATTAGACAGAAAATTGTAGATGGGATTAATAATTTGCAAAAAAGTATTATTGAATTATTTGGCGATAGCGCGAAAACAATATATAGTTTTCAAACATGACTTAGTTGATATTTTTTTTAGTATTTAAAAATTTCTTTTTAAGCAAAATTTTTATGATTTAATGTATGATTTTAATTAAAACAAACAATTATCCTATAAAATTTATACAAATTAAAACAAATTTCTCATAATCCAGATAAAATAAAGATAATATATGGATGTTTATCAATAATTTGCCAAGCAAATAGGATTATTAGTTGATAGTTAGTTGTTCGAAGCGTTTAATGTGGGTTTTAAAATAGTTAAAATTTGAGCTTCAGTAAATTTTTTCTTCATAAGTCCTCCAAATAAATAATACCATTTTCTTTTTAAAAAGTGGTACTAAATTTGGGGAGTATTACCCCAGTAATAGTTAAACCAGTAGCAGTTAAACCAACAGTAACTAAATTAAATTGGGATTTTAGTTGATAATAATTGAAAGTGTTTATATAATTAACAAATGAGAATAATTCTCATTTGGGTGGCATGTTTATTAATATGTTGTTTATTATTTAATTTTTTAACTTATTATTTTATTGAAAAATGAGTGTTTTAAATAAATCATACAATTTTTATAACTTAAACGAATTAAATATAGGTCAATCAGTAAAAGTAATAAATATACTAGAAAATTGTGACCCATATTATAGACAAAGGTTATTAGCTCAAGGTGTAGTTCCTGGTGCTATTATGCAGATCAAAAAAATTGCTCCATTCGGAGATCCAATAGAATTATTATTATCATCAGGTCGTAGTTTTATTGTTAGAAGAAGTGAGGCGAGTATTATTAGGGTTATTAAATTGGATATTTTGTAATAACGTGTTGAAAATCAAACAAAAATTACAAATAAATTTAATTGGAACACCTAATGTTGGTAAAACTAGTTTATTTAATTATTTAACTGGAGAAAATAATTTAATTGGTAATTGGGATGGGGTGACTACCGATATTACCAGCGCTACCTTTCATTATTTAGAAAATTTAATTCATATAAATGATCTACCAGGATGTTATTCATTAGTAGCTAGCTCGCAAATGTCATTAGACGAAAAATTAGTGTGTAAATATTTACATAAAAATAATACTAATGAACAAATATTTATTAATGTAATTAGTTTGGAAAATTTAGCCAGGGATCTATATTTAACTTTACAGTTGTTAGAACGAAATTGTAAAATAATTATTTTATTAAATATTTATAATTATAGTGAAATAAATAATTTATCATTAGAACATAAAAAATTAATAATCCATTTGCAAAATACTTTGAATTGCAAAGTAATTCCTTGTAATGTAGTTACCGGGTATATGTTACAAGAATTTAAAGAAAGTATTCTATTGAAATTTAATTTTAATATTAAAGAAAATAATCTAAATAATCTATTATATACATATATACCTGAAAACATTATTCAGAATTTGGAATATTTATTAAAACAATATAATTTTAAAAATTTAGAAGAATTAATAATATATTTAGAAGGTGATGTTTTAATTAAAGAAGTATATAAAGATTTAAATTTTTCAACCACTAAATCTTGGGATGTGTTGTTTGCTAGTAGCAGACATGATTTTATTGATAATTGTTTGTTAGTAAATTTTAAACAATTTTATAAAGGAAAAACTCATGAATTTACAGAAAGAATGGATACAGTTTTTTTACATCAGTATTATGGATTGCCAATATTTGTAAGTATTATATATATGATGTTTTTATGTGTAAATAAATTTGGAAATTTATTGCAACAATATTTTAATCAAACATTTGTCGAAATATTTATTAATCCAATTGTACAATTATTGAATTTTATATGTTGTCCAAATTTTTTGTTGAAAATTTTTAACGATGGTATTGCAATTGGTTTAGAAACATTATGGAATTTTATTCCAATATTATTTTTAATGAATATGTGCTTATTGTTTTTAGAAAATTGTGGTTATATGGTTAGAGTAGTATTTTTGCTTGATAAGTTGATGGGATTTTTAGGGTTATCCGGTAGATCTATTATTCCGATGATTATTGGTTTTGGTTGTAATGTTCCAGCAATTAATGGAGCTAAAATAATTTCCCAAAAGAGGGATAAAATTATAACTATACTAATGACACCTTTTATGTCTTGCAATGCTAGATTAGTTACTTACTCAATTTTTGCTACTGCTTTTTTCGGAGATCATCAAATTAATATTATTTTTTATTTATATTTAATTGGTATTATATTTGGAATTTTCACAGGGTTTTTATTAAATAAAATTTTAGATGGTAGTCGAGATAATTTATTGATGGAATTACCTAAATATAAGATGCCTTCAATTAAGTTTATAATTAAAACATCTTGTTACAAAGTAAAAAGTTTTATAAGTAATGCAGGATTTATGATAATATTAATTTGTAGTGTAATTGCTGCAATTAAACTTTTAGATTTTGATTTTCATAATTTGTTAAATAATAAATTGTTTAAATTTATTATTTTAATATTTAAACCAATTGGTATAGATGTGGATAATTGGCCTGCAGTTGCTAGTTTATTTACGGGGTTAATTGCTAAAGAAGCGATTGTCGGATCATTATATTCTTTTTATTATACTAATGATCAAGAAATATTTAAAGTATTATGCACTAGATTTGGGGATTATAAAAGTGCGTTCGCGTATTTGTTGTTTATATTATTATCTTTTCCGTGTGTTTCGGTGGTTACAAGTATCGCTAAAGAGTTAGGTAAATATTGGGCTGTTTTTACAGTAATTTGGACCACTTGGCTAGCATATTTTGTGTCGATTTGTTATTATCAATTAGCCACTTTCAAGCAACATCCTATTTATTCTGCTGGTTTATTATTGTCAATGTTTAGTATATTTGTTATATTATTATGTGGAATCAAATTCAGGGTGGTTTCTTTAAATTTACAAGAAAGACAAAAAAAAACAACATTAATACCTTTAATAATAGATCATTATAATTTATAAACTAATTTAAGACACAAGGGCTTATTTATATGAAGTTTAAATAAGCCCTTTATTTTAGGATATTATAAATTAAATCTTAATTTATATGGGTAAATCGATCTTATTTTTATGGGTATTTATGGGATTTTTAGGGGCATGCAAATTTAAATTTTCAGAATGATCATCGGTAAAGGACCTTTCCAACTCTGGAGTTTTTGGTAGAGTAAATTGATTCAAAAATAGTTGATGGTTTGTTTCTTCGATCTCAAAATTTTCTTCTGTTGAAACAAGTTTTTCCATTAATTTTTCTGGGTTTTGAATTGAATCTTTCAAATAATTGGTTAAAAAAGTTAATTTTTCCAGTAATAATTGAATGTTAGAATTATTAGCAGTACATTCATAAGTTGGATTTTTTTTGATAAAATCATCAAGAGATTTAATTAATTTTATTACTTCTTGAGAGGATTCAAAAACCTTGATAGCATTTTGAATATTATTAGTTTGTTCTTGAATTGTATTTAAATTTTCACCAACAGGATCCATTAGTTTTTTATATGCTTCTAAATTGTTAGATATTTGTTTAATTAAATCCAGTATAGATTGATTTTCTATTAGACTAAGAGATATTTTAGATTTATTGCTTTTATTTGATGATGTGTTGGCTGGCTTATCGTTAATAGCATAAAATTTTGCTGAAACTTTATTTAAATTTTTTTCTAATTGTTTAAATTTATTGTTAATATTTTTAGAAGGTAGTTCTAATTCTTTTTTATATGTTTGTAAAATATGTTTTAAATTATCTTTAATTTCCATGATGTTTTTGTTAGTTAATATTTTGGTTGTTTGATGTAATTCTTTTAAGCTAGATATACAATGATTACTAAGATCTATATAGTTACTGAAATGTTCATCAATGCTGTTAGTTAATATTTCAAGTTCGGCGTCAATTTTTTTTAATTCGCCAATTAATTGAGAAAAATTTATAGTCATAGGTTAAACTCCTTATAATAAAAATATATAAAAAATAATCAAAATAATAATTATTGAAGATTAACTGATTACAAATAGTTAGATAATCCTAATTTTTATTAAAAAATTTTTAGTTAAAAATATTGTTATTAAAGCGATAGGATCTGCAAAGGTTTAGTAATTTGAGATTTATATTATAATAACTTGCTTTTTATTATAATATAATTACAATTAATAAAGATAAAAATATTAGCTAATATAATTTTAAAAAAGGTAATTTTTATGCCATTGGATATAATATCAATTTTAGTTGATACTGAATTAGAAAATTCTACAATAGATATTAAAGAAACAAACAAACATGAAATGCATGAAGATTTTATTACTTTAAATATAAATAATATAAATCCTGAACAAAAACATAATTTTATAGCGCAACTTTGGGTGTTTAATAAACCATTATTTACGGTGAATTTATATTTTTTGGTTGATATTAATAGTGATTCCGTTAATAATCCAAGTGTAATATTGTCTGAATTAAAAGCATATATAGAGGCTTTTAAATTAAATTATCCTGGATTAATTGCTATAGTAGATAACATTATAATTACTGGAAATTTTAATATACCATTAACTATTTATTCTGAAAAAATAACTGAAAATTTTAAAATTAAACAAGATTTACAAGACAGAGAAGTAAATATTATAGAATTAGCTCAAGAGTGTAGAAAAAATCTAGTAGAAATAATTAAAGAATCCTTGGCTCCGACAGGAAAAAAAATAAACGCAATTTATCCTAGGTCTATTATATGTGCTCCTGAAAATATTAATTTTGAAATTAAAAACAGACAAATATTTGAATCTATAGCTGCTATATTTATTTCTAAAGAAAGTAATTTAAAATTAAATATTGAAAGCAGAGTAATTAACCATACATCTAAAAAAGAAGTTATTATGAAAGATTATATAATAAAAACACTTGATTTTAACAAAGATTTAGATGAGGATGAGGGATGTGTGTTATATAATCCAATGTTAATGTTTTTTAAATTGGCAAACTCCATAAATGTTATTATGATGTCTTGGTCATTAGAAGAAGATATCTTTAAATTGCAAATTGAACAATTACCTAAAATGCTTAAGTCAATAGGATTTTCTAATGTTAATATATGTAATTTTTTTAGCGAAAAATTAATAAAAACATTAAAATATAGTGATAAAATAAATAGAGAGCAAATTTTAAAAGAGATGGAATTTACTTCAGAGGAAATAAACACCCCTCCTATCTATCCTTCAGTAATGATATTAATGAAATCATCAGAATCAGTAATGATATTAATGAAATCATCAGAATGTCAAAAAGATATTGGTTTATCATGTTTAGAACATCCTGTAGTTAATTCATTAGAAGAATTAGAAAAATTTTTATTTAAAGATCATGATTTATATCAGTTTTTTTATAATATAAAGCAAGAAACATTAAATGTGGAACAAAAAGTTGAGCCTAAAAAATCAATACTATTTAGCTGGGAAGAGAATTCTGCTGGATTTTCTCAAATTAATATAGTACCAGAACCAGATCCACAACCCCCAACTTCATTGGGATCACAGTTGCTTTCGGATCACTCATCAACCCCTTAACCTTCGCACTTGCTTTGCGATAATTTTCAATCGCAGTCGCCAATGGCCGATTTTTCGATACTAGGTCAGGATCAATCCCAGCAAGACCATTTTTCTTAGTATTATC
>CAIKKE010000056.1 GCA_903827925.1 uncultured Francisellaceae bacterium | reverse complement strand
TTTTTAATTGTGCTTTTGCTTGTGCTAATTTTTTTTGTAATTCGGCACTAGGATTATTTCCCGCAGTTAAATGTAGAGAAGTGGGCATAATCAAAAATTCCTATCAAATTTAAAATAATTAATTCAAAAAGTAATGTTTATATGTTTAAGTTTATGACAAATTTCAAAAATTCGTTATTATAATTACTAAAAATTGATTTTAATTTTTATAATCTATAGTGATTCATAGGTGCATATACACTAAAAAATTCATCTAAAAATCTCAGTTCCACTAAAAACCTCAGTTCCACGAAATTAAAAAGCTAATAGTTTTTCTCGCGTTCAACAATGAAACATAAGAAAAACCTTGATAGGTCCTTAATGATTTTCTAGGCTTTTTAATTTTCGTCGAACTGAGGTTAGGCTTTTTAATTTTCGTCGAACTGAGGTTAGGCTTTTTAATTTTCGTCGAACTGAGGTTAAAATTGTCTTTAAATACTCAAATTACTCAAACAATTAAAATAATTAATATAACTCACAAATTACTTGCAATTCATCTTTCTAAAAGTCTACACTTTTGTTAGGGGGTATACTAACAATGGACCAATATAAAAATGATTCTCAACACCAACCTCATCATGGTGCACAAACAGATGAGCATTCTTACGAATATATAAATAAACAATGTTGTTGTTTTAATTTACGTAAGATTAGTAGAGCAATAACTCAATACTATGACCGTTGTTTAGAATCTTTAAATATTAGGTCAACACAATTTACATTGTTGGTTGCTTTAGATGCTACTTCTGCCAAAACTTTAACTCAAATAGCTGAAGTATTAGTTATGGATAGAACTACTTTAACTCGCAATCTTAAACCATTAGCAAAAATGGAGTTAATTACAATTATACATACGGTCGATAAAAGATCTAAAGCTTATGCGTTAACTGATAAAGGTAAAAATTTATTAGTTAATAGTATTCCTTTATGGAAAGCAGCTCAAGATAATGTAATTAATGGTATAGGTTATGGAGAGTATGAAGATATTATAAGTAAATTAGAAAATTTATTAAAAATGCTAAATTTATTTAAATGATCTATGTTCATCACACAGTTTTCTAGGGCTAAATAGCTAGATGTAGGATTATTGTATGTTATTTTGGTATGCTATAATTTTAACTACTTGACAATCAAACTTGGTTAGCTAAGCTAATGTTTAATGAGGTATAAAATATGCACTTAGAAAACATACATAAAGCCAAAACCAATCTCTCAAAGTTAATTCAAGAAGCTTATAATGGGGAAGATGTAATTATTTGTAAAGCTGGAAAGCCAATAGCTAGAATTATTCGGTATCAAAAGCAACCATTAGAGCGTATTCCAGGGATGTGGAAAGGTAAGGTTACAGTAATGGAAGATTTTGAAATATTGCCTGGATCTATATTAAAAGCATTTAAAGGCGAAAATGAATGAAGCTTCTTTTAGATACCCACGTTTTTCTATGGTGGTTAGATGCTCCTGAAAAATTAAACTTTACCCCAACATCATGATGATCCATTTGATCGTATGCTTATTAGTCAAGCTATAGTAAATGATCTTGTTTTTATTACTAGAGATGCAAGAATAAGACAATACGCTAAATCATCAATATCAAAATGTTTAACTGCGCTTATATTCAAATAAGTTTTTGTCAAATAAAATAGTTGTTTTACTCAAGAAATCAATATGGCTAAAAATATGTGATCATACATAAAATCAATATGGCTAAAAATATGTGATCATACATATAAACATATAATATTAATAAGTAATAATAATAAGTAAATTAAATTTTTTTGTAATTCATAATTAATTTTAGTATCTTACAACTGTGGTAGGGTAACTATAAGTTTAATTAAAACATAGAATGATGATATAAAATATATAAAAACAAGGTGATTATTATGGATAAAAACAAGCAAAAAGCTCTTGGTGCTGCTTTATCGCAAATTGAAAAGCAATTTGGTAAAGGCTCAATAATGTTAATGGGAGATAAAGCAGTTGGAGACATGGAGGCTATATCTACCGGTTCTTTAGGGTTAGATTTAGCCTTAGGAATAGGTGGGCTACCAAAGGGGCGGATTGTTGAAATTTTTGGTCCTGAATCTTCGGGTAAAACTACTTTAACTTTGCAGGTTATTGCAGAGTGTCAAAAGCAAGGTGGGGTGGCGGCGTTTATCGATGCAGAACATGCACTAGATCCATCTTATGCGGAAAAGTTATCAGTTAAAGTGGAGGATTTGTTAGTTTCTCAACCAGATACTGGAGAACAAGCTTTAGAAATAACTGATATGTTAGTTAGATCTGGATCTGTAGATGTAGTGGTTATCGATTCAGTAGCTGCATTAACTCCAAAAGCTGAAATAGAGGGAGAGATGGGAGATCAGCATATGGGATTACAAGCTAGATTAATGTCTCAAGCTTTACGTAAACTTACAGCTAATATAAAACGCACCAACACTTTAGTTATCTTTATTAATCAAATAAGAATGAAAATAGGGGTAATGTTTGGTAACCCTGAGACTACAACCGGAGGAAATGCTTTAAAATTTTATTCTTCTGTACGTTTAGATATCCGAAGGATTGGTTCAATTAAGGGGATTTTAAATTTAGGTAATTCTAATTTAAAAGATAAATCTGGATCTAAAAAAGCTGAAGAAACTGAGGTTATTGGTAGTCAAACTAGAGTAAAAGTCGTTAAAAATAAGGTTGCTCCTCCATTTAAGCAAGCAGAGTTTGAAATTTTATATGGAAAGGGTATTTGTAAGTTAGGGGAGATTATTGATTATTCAGTAAAGCTAGGTTTTATTGAAAAATCTGGAACTTGGTATAGTTATCTTGGTAATAAGCTTGGTCAAGGTAAAGATAATGTAAAAAATTTTTTAAATAGTAATATGAATATTGCAATAGAGTTAGAACAAAAAATTCGAGAAACCATGTTGTTGAATTCTAAAATGCCTCCAATTTCTATAGAAGCTAATAATGCTCTTGAAGTTAATTCTGAAGTTGAAAACGAAATTTTAGAATTAGAAGAAGAAGCGGTATAGATCTATAAATAATTAATAATTTATATGAAGAATAATATAATTGATCATAATCGAGTAAATAATAATTATATAAATACTAATCAAATACGTAAATTATTTTTAGATTATTTTAAGCAACGAGGGCATACTATTGTTGCTAGTTCTTCTTTAATTCCTAAGGATGATCCTAGTTTATTATTTACCACTGCAGGAATGGTGCAGTTTAAAAAAGTATTTTTAGGACAAGAAGTTTTACCTTATAAACGAGCGGTAAGTTGTCAGAGATGTTTGCGTGCAGGTGGTAAACATAATGATCTGGAAAATGTAGGGTTTACCTCTAGACATCATACTTTTTTTGAAATGCTGGGAAATTTTAGTTTTGGGGATTATTTTAAACGTGAAGCGATTTTTTATGCTTGGGAATTTATTACTCAATATTTAAATATCCCCAAAGAAAAATTATGGATTACAGTTTATAAAGATGATCTAGAAGCTGCAAATATTTGGTTGCAAGAAGTTAAGATAGATCCAGCTAGATTTTCTAAGTGTGATGCAGATGAAAATTTTTGGTCTATGGGGGATACAGGACCATGTGGTCCTTGTTCGGAAATTTATTATGATCATGGGGATAAATTTGCAGGCAGCCCTCCAGGGTTAGGAGATCCAAAAGATCGATATATCGAAATCTATAATTTAGTATTTATGCAGTATAATCGGCAAGTTAATGGAGAATTGCAACTGTTACCTAATCCTTGTGTAGATACTGGGATGGGGCTTGAGAGAGTTGCTGCAATCATGCAAAAGGTTAATAATAATTATGATATAGATTTATTTATTAAAATTATTAAAGATATTAGTAAACTATTTAATATTAAAAATATAACCAATATAGAATATTCGTCATTATCATCTTTAAGAGTCATTGCAGATCATCTAAGAGCTTGTAGTTTTTTAGTGGCAGATGGGATTTCACCTAGTAATGAAGGGCGTGGTTATGTGCTAAGAAGGATCTTACGTAGAGCGATTAGACATGGTTATAAATTAGGTAAACATCAACCATTTTTTCATTTATTAGTACCAAGTTTAGTAGATGCTATGGGGGAGGATTTTACCCTTTTAAAGCAAAATCAACATAAAATAACAGAAATTTTTTTATCTGAGGAAATACAATTTGCAAAAACTTTAGAATATGGCATGAAATTATTAACAGATTTCATGAATAATTCTGATAATAAAATTATTGCAGGTGATGTGGTATTTAAATTATACGATACCTATGGTTTTCCAGTAGATTTAACTATGGATATTGCAAGAGAGCATAATATGCAATTAGATTTGGCTTCATTCGAACAGTGTATGTTAGAGCAGCAAAATCGAGCTAGAAAGGAAATGAAATTTAAAAATAATAATTTAGAGCCCTTGCATTTAAGTGAAACTAAATTTATAGGTTATGAAAAAAATCGATTTGAAACTAGAGTAGTTAAGATTTTTTCTATGGAAAATAATCAGCCAAT
>CAIKKE010000055.1 GCA_903827925.1 uncultured Francisellaceae bacterium | reverse complement strand
TTCCCTTTCTTTTTTCCTCATAATTAATTTGTCTCCCATATTTTTGGCCCCTTATTTTGAAATCTAAGTGACCATTATTTCATATTATGGGGGACATTTTTACTTTGGTCTTATGGGGACATTATCATCTTGGAATGACACTTTTTAGCCTTATAAACAACGAGGAGATTTAGGTAAATTTGCAATTCTGCAAGCTTGAGATATTCCTTTAGGAAATAGCTGTACAAACAACAAACTATTTAAATTTAGATTTGGTTCTTGATTAGTAGCGTAATTTATTATAGCTCTAGTTGAAGGGATCAGCTTGAATTCTTGATAAAAATTTCTTAACAAATTAATTATTTTAAGATGTAAATCAGTTATAATTATTTCTTCGATTATAAAATTTTCAGGATATTCAAAAAATTTCATATAAATTATTTATATTTAAATTACCAATTAATAATTTTATCATGATTTAATACTAATTCTACAAATTCTGCATAATTAATTAATTTAATTTTATGATCTTTAAATAAAAATGCTATCTCTCTAGCATCTATGTCTTGTTGTAAAGCATAAATTGGAATAAATTCTAAAAAATTAATAGTTTTTAAATAAGTACCCCAATATACTCCGTTTTGAATTAGGAATAGAGTATTGTTGTTATTTTTTATTAAATTATTAATTAATTTTTGTAATAAAAAATCATGGTTTAATCCATGTTTAAAAATATGTAGTAACATATATTATAGTACTTTATTTATATATTTATTAAAAATTTAAAATTATATCATGAGTATTGTATAAAGTATTTAATTGATCCCAGTGAAATTCTTTAAAATTATATTCTGTTAATATTGATAAATTTGCTGTTTTAAATTTTTCTAACATAGTATTTTCAATATAAATATTTTCAAAATTAAATAATTTAAAAGCTTCTATAGTTTTGGATAACAAATTACGATTAATTAATTTAAATTGAGAATTTAATAATAGTAATCCAGCATCTTCTAATAATAAAATTGAAATAGAATTTTCTAAGCTTGCGATACTTAAAATTAATTCTAATATTTCTTCCATATATAAATCAGATAGAGGAGAATGATGGGTAATAATTAAATAATTTTTCATTAAAATTGAATTACCCGATGAGCATTATTACAGTAATTTAAAAATTCTATAATAGTTGAAGCAATAAAAGGGGATATAATTTGTAACCCACGTTTTTTACAAGCAGATTTACATAAATTAGCAGTTAATTTATGATTGTACACTAAGTTAATTAATTTATGATTATTTTCAGAATTTAATAAAATATTAACTGCATGTTGATAAAAAAAAACCATAGATATTTTTACTTTTGAATGATTACATACTGCTTCAATAAAATTTAAAGCAGTATATTGATCTTCTAAAGTACCAGATTTTATTGCAACTACTAAATTAATCATTTGTAATTAAATATATTAAATTTTAATTTCTTCTATTATTAGCAAGATTGGTGATAATCATTAACAAACTTACAAATAAATTGAAAATATTTATATATAAATTAAGAGTTGCTATAATATAATTAGTTTCTTCATTATGCACAATTCTACTAACGTCAAACAAAATCCAGCCTGTAAATAATAGTGCAATTAATGCTGGGAATATTAAAGTATTAATCTGCCAATTAAATAATAAAGAGATTAAGCTAATTAAAAATATACTTATAGTTGCAGCGAATAAAAATCCTTTAAGATAATTAAAATTTTTACGAGTTGCGCTTACATAAAAAGATAAGCTTAAAAATATACCACCAGTTAATCCTAGAGTAGTTAGTACTATTTCTCCACCATTAGTATAACCCTTTAAGATTGCATTGAGTAACGGTCCTAATGAATATCCTAAAAGACCAGTAAAAGCAAAAATCAATAAAATACCCCAAGCACTATTTCTAAATTTTTGGATCATGGTAATTAAAATTATTTGCATTAATAGTAACAATCCGCTTCCGACAGAAGATGCGTGAGTTATCATAGATAAAAAGGCTGAAAATGCACTAAATAAGATAGTCATAGATAACAAAGCAAATGTATTTCTCATTACTGAGCTTGTTTCAAGATCAAATCTTGTAGTTATAGATCTTTTTAATACGGAATTAAATTCATTTTTTTGCATATACCACCTTATTTAAATTAAAATATATCAATATATTATATATTAATTAAAAAATTTTGAAATTTAAATTTACCAATTACTCATCAGTTTCATTGTAGTCTAAGTCTTCATTGTCAAAATCTAAATTTTCTTCTATAGTCATGGCTTGGAAAAACAAAATTTCTGGAGGATTATTAGAAGTTTCTATTAACTTGGAAATTAAATCACTACTAAATTCATAACCATCCTCTATAGCTTGAGAAACTTCGTCTTCAAACTTATTAATATTGTTACTACTTCCTTGAATAATTTTAAAAGGCTTCATCTATATATTCTCCCAAATAATTTACCTAATAAGTAAAATGTTGTTATTTTAAATGAATTATATCATATATAATAATTATTTATAATCTATTTATTAACCTCAGTTCGACGAAAATTAAAAAGCTAGAAAAGCATTAAGGACCTATTAAGTTTTTTCTTATGTTTGATTGTTGAACACGAGAAAAACTATTAGCTTTTTAATTTCCTCGAACTGAGGATTAAGATTTATTTTTTAGTTGTTTACTTTATATTTAAGTTATACAATGAGTCTTGCTTTTGGGAGAGGTGGCTGAGCGGTCTAAAGCAACGGTCTTGAAAACCGTAGAGGGGTTGCCCTCCCAGGGTTCGAATCCCTGTCTCTCCTGAATATATAACATTAGGAGGTAACCTTGATAAAACCATTAATAAATGTATTGGTAGTAGATGATCATCCTATAGTAAGGGCAGGTATTTCTAGTATTTTAGAAGAAAATGGCATAAATGTTATAGGGCAAGCCAGTAGTGGGGAAGAAGCAGTAAGGATGGTGAAGGATAAAAATCCTCATATAGTTCTAATGGATGTTAGAATGCCAGGTATAGGTGGATTAGAAGCTACAAAAAAAATTATAAAAAACCAACCACATGTAAAAATTATTGCATTAACTGTATATGGAGAAGAACCTTTCCCGTCTAAATTTTTACAAGCTGGAGCTGTTGGTTATTTAACTAAAGATAGTGATGTGCATGAAATGATTAATGCTATTCAAACAGTATATTCTGGTAAATCTAAACATTATATAGGTCCAGATATAGCGCAACAATTAGCATTAAAAAACGTATCTATTCCTAATGGTTCCCCATTAGATATATTATCTGAAAGAGAATTACAAATTATGATGATGATAACTAGTGGGCAAAAAGTACAAGAAATTTCTGATAAATTATGTTTAAGTCCTAAAACAGTTAATAGCTATCGTTATCGTATTTTTGATAAACTAGGAGTTTCAAGTGATGTAGAATTGACTCATTTGGCTATTAGACATAAAATTTTAGATACATTGGAACATTAAATTATTATTATAAATATTAGTAGATATTAGAGAGTTTTTAAGTAATTTGAATTTTAAAAATTTTTTAGCTAATTTACCGGTTAATTCTGGGGTGTATAGTATGTATGATCTAAATGATCAGGTTATTTACATTGGTAAAGCTAAAAATTTAAAAAATAGGATCAAAAGTTATTTTCATGCTAATAGTTATAAAAATTATAATCCTAAGCTTAAAGCATTAGTTGCAGAAATTAAAAATATTGAAATTACTGTAACTAAAAATGAAATTGAAGCTTTATTATTAGAAAACAAGTTAATAAACCAATTCAAACCTAAATATAATGTTATCTTTAGGGACGATAAAAGTTATCCATATATTTTAATTACTAATGAAGAGTACCCTAGTATAAGATATTGGAGAGGCAAATTAAGTAAAAAACATGGTAGCTTATATGGTCCTTATCCAAACAGTAAAGCAGTTAAAGCTAGTTTAGATTTTTTGTATAAAACTTTTAAATTACGCAGTTGTGATCTAGTTACTTTTAAAAATCGTACTCGTCCATGCTTAGAATATCAATTGCAACGGTGCAGTGCTTCTTGTGTCGGCTATATTGACAAAAATGATTATTCTAAAGATCTGGAAAATGTAAGATTATTTTTACAATCAAAATCTAAACTGCTAATTAAAAATTTAAAATTATCTATGCAAAAAGCATCTATAATGATGGAATATGAATTAGCTGCCAAAATCAGAGATCAAATTAATTCATTATTATTATTGCAAAATGAGCAAGCAGTTTTAAATAAGAGATCTATAGATGTAGATGTAATTGGGATTGCTTCTAGTCCTAAATTAATTTGTATTCATTTATTAAAAGTAAGGCAAGGAGATATTTTATATAGTAAACAATTTTTTTCTAAAAATACTATATTAAGTATTAATAGTGATAATGAAGAATTTTTGGAAGAGTTTCTATTGCAAAACTATTTAAATTTGTCTAATAATAATGATAACAGTTTAGTTAATCAACCAGAAACTCAAATAGCAGAAATTTTAACTGCAATTGAGTTAAAAAATGCTATTGATATTTCTAAATTAATTAAAATAAAATTATTTTATGCTAAAAGTGGTGATAAGTTATCTTGGCAACAAATAGCTCAAAACAGTGCTAACGAAGCTCTTACCTCTAGAGTAATAGAATATCGCAGACAAAAAAATAATTTTAAATCTATAACTGAATTAATTGGAAGAGTAAATCCAATCGAAAGAATAGTTTGTTTTGATATAAGTCATACAACAGGAAAAGAAACAATTGCAGCTTGTGTTGTCATGAATATTTTTGGAAAAGAAAAAAGTAGTTATAGATTATTTAACATTAAAACTGATGTTCCAGGGGATGATTACCAAGCTTTAAAAATTGCTATTAATAGGTATATGGAACAAGTTATGCAAAATATTAGTTTAGTTCCAAGTTTGTTAATAGTAGATGGAGGTAAAGGACAATTATCAGTTTTAGAAGAAGTTATAGAAGGATTTAAATCAGAGTTACACAAAAGACATTTAAACGTCAGTTTGTTAGCTATAGCAAAAGGTAAGGATAGGATCCCTGGTTTAGAGAAATTTTATTTAAATTCAAATGGAGAAGAATTAAATTTATCTGTAAATAATCAAGTATTTAAGTTGCTGCAACAAATCAGAGATCTAGCACATAAATTTGCAATTAGTTCTCATAGAAGGAAAAGAGATAAATTGATTAGATAAATTAATTATTGAAGTAAAAATTATATTAACTAAGTTAGTTTCAAATTAAGATTGTTTTAAATTAAAATTATATTAAATAGAATTTATATTAAATAAAAATTATGCTAAATAAAAGTTATGCTAAATAAAAGTTATGAATAAATATTTAAATATACCAAATGCTTTAACTATATTAAGAATTTCTTTAGTTCCTATATTTATATTTGTATTTTATATACCATGGAAATTTAATTATATTGCAGCAAGCATAATATTTATTTTAGCTAGTTTAACTGATTATCTTGACGGATATTTAGCTAGAAAATTACAACAAGAATCTGCATTTGGAAGATTTTTAGATCCAGTTGCAGATAAATTAATTGTGGCTGTAGCATTAGTGTTGTTAGTGCAAAAAAATTCTAATTTTTGGTTTACTATTCCAGCTATTATTATTGTGTGTAGAGAAATTACAGTATCAGCATTACGAGAATGGATGGCAGAAGTAGGTAAAAGTACCAATGTTTCAGTATGTTGGCTTGGAAAATTAAAAACATTTTTACAAATGACAGCAGTTTGTATGTTATTAGCATTTTCTACAGAATTTTATAATATATGGTTAAATTTAATTGCATATATATGTTTATATATAGCTGTAATTTTAACTATATGGTCGATGTTGGTATATTTATGGGCTTCTAGAAAAAGTTTTTAATAGATAAGCAGAAATTAGATTGTTTAAATGTTATTTATGAAAAGATATCAAATTAAAGTAGGAACTAGTAATTTTAGAAAATTAGTAAGCAGTGATGGATTAACTGCTGATCTAAATAGATTATTTGTAGACAAGACCTTGTTTATTAAAGATTTTTTGGATCATAGCAATGATGTAGTATTAATAACCAGGCCGCGGCGTTGGGGTAAGAGTTCAGCTCTATCTATGTTGCAACATTTTTTAAGTAGAGAAGTGGAGGGGTTACCAACAGTTGAGTTATTTAAAAAATTAAAAATAGCCGAATATTCAAATGATCCAAAATATAAGCAATATCAAGGCAATCGTCCAGTAATTTTAGTTAATTTTAAAGACTTAAAAGGTGATAATTTTAATATTATAGAACAAAAAATTAAGGGGATTTTGGCAAAATTATACGCAGAGCATGACTATATATTAAAAGCTCTTAAAGCTCAAGATCCAAAATTTTATCATGATGAAGAAACTTATAAAATTAGTATAGATAGATTTATACGTATAATGAAAGCAGAAAGCAATGAAAACGATTTGACAGATTCATTAAAATTTTTAAGTGAATTGTTAACTAAATATTACGGTAAAAAAACATTTATTTTAATAGATGAATACGATAATGCTATAAATAGTGCTTTTAATCAACCTGAAATTCTAGAAAAACTTACTACTTTTTTTTGTGATTTATTTGGAGCTTGTTTAAAAGAAAATGATAATTATTTAGAAAAAGGTTTAATAACCGGGATATTAAGAGTTGCCAAAGCTAATATATTCTCTGGATTGAATAATCTTACAGAAGAAACAATATTAGATTATAAATTTAGTGAACATTATGGTTTTACAGAAATCGAAGTAAATGAATTGTTAGATAAAGCGGGTATTTTAAATAAACAAGAGATCAAATCTTGGTATAATGGATATATGGTCGGAAATGATACTCTCTATAATCCATGGTCAATTATGCAATGTATAGATCATGCTGGAAATTTAGAACCATATTGGGTTGATTCAGCCAATCCTCAAATGCTTAAAGATTTATTAATTAATAAATCTTCCAGAGAAGATAAGCAAAAAATTCGTGATTTAATTAAATATAAAAAAGCTATGCTAGAAGCTGATTTAAAGAAACATGTATCCTTAGATGATGTACAAAATAATCCAGATATTGTATGGAGTTTATTGATTCATACTGGTTATTTAACATTAATTAAGACAGACGATAAGCGCAATGTGCGATTGCCGAATAAAGAAGTAGCTTTATTAATTAAAGATTATGTAGATAATTGGTTTATCACACAATCATTTTTAAGTAAAACAGCAAATAGTTTATTAATTGGTGATTTTGCCAAATTTGAGGAAGCTTTAAAAGAAATTTTTGGAGATCCAGCATATAGCGCTAGGATTTTTAGTGGTGGCGGGAGAGCTGCTAACGTTCCGGCTGTAGAAAGAGCTAAAGAATTTGTATACCAGTTTTTAATTATGACAGAACTTAAATGCATTAATCTAGTTGGTAATTCTGAAGTAGAAGCATTTGCTGAAATAGAAGATGTAAGTATTGGTAAAACTAGGCCGGATTTAATGGTAGTTAACCATAAAAAAAAATTATGCATAGTTGCTGAAATAAAGGTATCTTTTAAAGCAAATGAAGATTTAAAAAAATTAGCTAAAGATGTAGCGTTGACTCAAATAGATCGCAATCAATATTGTAAAAAATACGAGGAACAAGGTTACCAAATCTTAAAATTAGGGATAGCCTTTAAAGGAGATAATTTTGAGCTTGCTTATTAGAGGGTGACGGGCTTTACCCGTCGGGTGGAAGGATTCAAATATTAATTAATAAAAATCTAAATTATGCTGCGAAATGTCGGTAAAAAGGTTAAAACATGTTCATTGTTAGAAATATTCTTACACAATATCATTTCCCATAATGCTTTTCAACAAGGGTTAAAATTATTAAAAAGCGGCAAAGAAGAAGAAGCATTTAATGCGTTTAATGCTTTACTTAATGAAGCACCTTTTAATTCTTATTTGCGGCATCAAATAATTATGCTAGGAGAAAAATTAAACAAAGAAGTTAACTTACCTTTTCTAGGAGAACAAGAATATAAAGAAGTTAAAGGGCCTGAGGTTGAATCGTTAGAGAGAAAGAACAATAAATCATTCACCCCAAAATAGCTAGCCTTTCGTAAACTACCGTTATAAAAATTTTTCTAAAAAGTTTTGATAAATATTTTTTAAAGCAATAACATCTTTTATCGCAACGTGTTCATTAATTTGATGAGCATGTTTACCAATTAAGCCAAATTCTATTACTGGGCAAAATTCTTGAATAAATCTTGCATCTGAAGTACCTCCAGTTGTGCCTAAAGTTGGATGTATTTGAATAGTTTCTTGAATAGCATTAGATAACATTTGGCAAAGTTCTTTAGGATGATTAATAAAAGGTTCGCTACCTAGATCTGTGGTTAAATTATAATTAATTTTAATGGAATCTAATCGATTAGAAATAGTTTTAATTAATTTAGAAATATTATAATTATTATTAAACCTTATATTAAATTTACTGATAATTTTTTGAGGAATTATATTACAAGTATCGTTACCTACATCTATAGAAGTAAATTCTAAATTAGAAGGTTGAAAATATTTATTCCCTTTATCTAAAGGTTTATTAGTTAAAATGTTAAATGCTTTTACTAAATCTTTAATTGGATTATGTGCATATTCTGGATAAGCTACGTGTCCTTGTACTCCATAGATTTCTAAAGTGGCATTTAAGCTGCCACGCCTACCAATTTTAATCATTTCTCCCAAAAAATTGGGATTACTTGGTTCACCAATCAAACATAAATCAATTTTTTCTGCTTGTAATTTTAATTTTTCTAAAACTTTAGGAGTGCCATTAACTGCATGTCGTTCTTCATCACCAGTTAGCAATAAACTAATTGAATTTTTCCAGGTTTTATGATTAGAATTTTTTAAAAGAGAATCAACTGCTACAATGAAACAAGCAATTGCACATTTCATGTCAGTTGTTCCACGACCATATAAATTATCGTTAATAACAGTTGCATTAAAAGGATCACAAGACCATTTTTCTAAGTTGCCTGCTGGAACTACATCAGTATGTCCGGCAAAACAAAAATTTTTACCATTATCGCCAATACGTGCATATAAATTATGCACTGGAGCATTATATGTTTGATCTTGAAAAATAAATTTTTGACATTTAAAACCCAAGGAAATTAGAATGTTAGATAAGTAATCTATTGTGCCGACATTATCTGGAGTTATGCTGGGAAATTGAATTAATTTAGTGCAAAGATCTAATAAATCTAATTTTAGCATATTATTTATATT
>CAIKKE010000054.1 GCA_903827925.1 uncultured Francisellaceae bacterium | reverse complement strand
CATTATCTTTTATAATCATAGCTTATATATTTATTCCAAGGATGGGGGAGTTTTTTAATGTTACGTCGATTGCTGAAGCGATGGGTAATTTTTATGGTAAACAAGTTAGGATCATTATTGCTATTGCTGGAACTATAGGTGCTGCTGGGAGTATAGCAGTACAATTTAAAGCATTTTCTAATGTTTTTAATTACTTTTTAGGGATCCCTGCTAATACTGCGATTTTTATTGCAGCTGGAATTATGATTGTTTATTCAGCAATTGGTGGTATTAGATCTATTGCGTATACGGATATTTTACAATTTTTTATTTTTGGATTTGTAGTTCCTGTTATTGGTATTTTAGTATGGAATCATGCATATTCCCAAGGAATTAATTTAGCTCAAGCATTTGCAGATCCTATATTTGATTATAAGCAGGCCTTAAATGTTCATAATCCAGATTTTTGGTATATGATTCCGATTATGTTATATTTTGCAATTCCTACTATGAAACCTTATGAATTTCAAGATATTATTATTAGCCGTAATATTAGTCAAGCCAAAAAAGCATTTATTATAACTGCTATTTGTTTATTTTGTATGAAGCTGGCAACAGCATGGATCCCTTTTCTTATTCATAGTATAAATCCAACTTTACAACCAAATCATTTATTAAGTTATATTATAGATAATTATACTTATCCTGGTTTAAAAGGCTTGATCATAATAGGTATCGCTTCAATGGCAATGTCGAGTGCAGATGCTTATCTTAATGCTTCTGCAGTATTATTTGCAAATGATATTTGTTCACCTTTAATAAATATTAGTCCCAAAATTAAGTTATTATTATCCAGATTATTTGCTTTATTTTTAGGTTTTTTTGCTTTAATAATTGCTGTATTTTCAGGTAGTGATTTATTAAAAATAATTTTAACTGCAAATAGTTTTTATATGCCAATTGTAACCGTACCTGTATTTTTGACTATTTTAGGATTTAGAAGCACTAAAAAATCTGTATTAACTGGAATGTTTTCTGGGTTAATTACGGTGATTATTTGGCAATTATTAAAAATCAAAGCTGATTGTATTGTGTTTGCAATGCTGGTTAATTTATTTTTTATAATTGCTACTCATTATTTATTAGATCAGCCTGGGGGATGGAAAGTTAAAGAAAATAATCTAACTATTGATCATAAAAAACATAAACAACAAAAGTTAAAGAAATTTTTAAATGCAATTAAAGAATTTAATTTTATCGAATTTTGTCAGAAAAATGCTCCTCAGGAAGGATCCAGTTATGTAGCATTTGGAATATTTTGTTTATTATCTACTTTTACCATAATTTATTCTACACAAGTAGCTTTATTGGGTAAAAACGCCAAAGTGGTATTATTTTTATATCAAACCATGTTGGTTATGTCAGTATGTTTTATTACCCATCCTATTTGGCCTAAAGCTCTTAGAAAAGAATTAATAATTCAAATAGCTTGGAATTTTAGTATATTGTACTTATTAATTTTTTGTAATTCTTTTTTTTGCATTATCAGTAAATTTGGATATTTACCAGTGATTATATTTACAGTGAATATGATTATAGCTGGAATTTTAACTGATTGGAAAGTAGCTTTGTTGTCAATTATTACCGGTATTTATTTAAGTATTAAATTAGCTCTTATGATAGGAATAGATCATATTAATACTAATAATGGTGATCCTCAATTTATGTTAATGTATTCATTATTATTAATAGGTACTGCAGTTATTATTTTTTTTCTAAAACCACGCCAAAAAAACGCAGAAACTTTTGAAATCATTAGAGAACAGTTAAAAAGTGATAATGTTCAAAAGCATTTAGATCTAATTAAAATATCTCAATATCGTGAAGAATTTATAGAAAGGCTTAATAATGATTGTATTAAAGTGTTTAAGTCTCTTTATGAACAAATTTCTGAAATTAAAGAATTTAAGCTTAAAAAAGTAAATCTCAAAAATAAGCAAATAGATCTGATAATTAATATTGTGGATAGATTGCAATCAGGAACAAAATATTTAAATGAAATTATTTCTCAAATAAGAAACAACATTAATCTTAATTTAATAAATCTTAATTTTGCCAAATTTATATATAAAATAATTGATGAATATAAGAAAATAGCTGATGTAGATCTAAATATTTTTGTTGATTTTAGGATCGATGAAGCAACAAATATAGATTTTGATCCCAAAATAATTAAAAAATGTATTATTTCTTGTCTGGAACATGGTATGGAATATTCTACTAATTATAACTTTTCTGTGGTGATAGAAAAGGATCAAATAGAGTATGATACCGAGCAGTTAAGGAAGCTAAAAATAAAAAGAGAAGCATTAAAAGTATCGATTATCGTTAATGGTAAAAAATTATTAAATACTAATTCAGATGTTCCGCAAATTTCTCAAAAAATTATTAGTGATTTACAAAAAGAACTTTATGATATTATGTTTATCCATTATGGCAGGATGAATATTAATTTAACTACAACCGGAGAAATTATTTATGTCATTATGTTACCTATGCAGATCAAAGAGATCCGGCCTAAAAAAATGAATTTACTAAATCAACCAATGGATTCAATAAAAGAGGTTGATGAATTTGTAACTGAAAGGATCAATGAAATTATCAAAAACTTAATCAAAGAAGGTATGAGCCATGAATTTATATCTAAAATTACCAATTTAAATATTAAAGAAATAAAAGAATTAGATATTCAGGATCTTAGTAGCTAAGGTTTCTAATTCATCAGCTATTATATGTAGGCCTGCATATTTAGCAAAAGGAATATAACTTTGGATAGTTTCTTTAGCTATAATTTTTTGTTTTTCTATAGATCTCATATAATGAATAGTGCGCATATTATGTAGGCGATCCGCAATTTTAATTATTAGTACGTTTTTGTCTAGATCATTGATTCCATGGATTTTATAGATCATTTCTTCTTTAGATAATTTATATTCCATAATATTTTTGGTAACTGCATCGACTATTTGGGCTACATTTTTACCAAAAACCAGTTCGATATGATGAATAGAAACAATAGTGTCTTCAACCACATCATGCAATAATGCAGCAATTATAGTATCAAGATCTACAATATAGTCTAAAACAATATTAGCTACTTCAATAGGATGATAGTAATAAGGCTCTCCTGAATGACGTTTTTGATGTTTATGATATTTTTTTATGTAATAAATAGCTTGATTTATTTTTATTAAGTTTATTTTATTAGCACCAGATTGATTTACTTGATTAATCTTTGCGGTTAGATCCTTGTAGGGAGAATTATTTGAGGATTTCATTTTTTATCTGCTTGTTGTTATAGCGTTTTCTAGATGGATTATTTTACCATTACATTTATAACTTTTGTGACAGACTTAAATAATAAGTGCAGCACTTATTAGATCTGCTGCTACTTTTCTGGTTTAGAGCTTATGATCATAATTGAGTCAATTTTATTGCTAATCAATTAGCATTATCAATTGAATTTATATTTACTGCCACCATTGTGATCATATCAAGAAGATTAACGATCAGTAAAGCAAAATTATCTAATGGGATCATAAAATTTCTAAAATTTTTCATCTTAAATTTAAGTTATCAAGTATAATTGGTTTTGTGTCATATTATTCCTTTTTATATTCATATTTATTAATTTATGATTAGTATGTAATATTTAGCTTAATATCTTATCAAACCAAATTAAAAGTGGCCCATTGGATTTCTAAAATTTGTAATAATTAGCTTTACAATAATAAAAACAAGGTGGCAATAGCACCAATATTTAATTCAGATTAATATT
>CAIKKE010000053.1 GCA_903827925.1 uncultured Francisellaceae bacterium | reverse complement strand
GCTTTAGAAAAATTTGGATACCTAAACCCAGCTGCTTAATCAGTACTATCAGCTAGTTAAGGTTTTTAATCTCAATAATTTGAGAATAGCTATCCTATTACTTTGTTTTTTAAAAGGTTAGATTAGGTTTCATGGTAAAATACGAGAAATGATTGTTGAACGGTAACGCCTAGATGAAGAAGATCGTATTCGTTTTCAACAACAATTGAAAATTTAGATCTTGTTGAATTTTATCAAAGAGAGAGAGCCTAACTACAATCCTGGCAGTTCTAACATAGCCCAACAAGCGTTACAAAAAGATAACTCTGATGTCGGTGTGGTTCTACCACTAATAAATGCAATGAACAAAGAATCAGCACACAAAACATTTAATGGGGCGTTTAGTAGAAAGAATGTTCTACCGGCTCTCGTTAGCCAAGATAAGCAATCACTACACTTTAAAAAGCCATAACGCTAGCAGACTTTTCAGAGTACAATTATTGGTCTAAATGCCTAACAAATTCAATTATATCTCAAGTTCTTAACTTTGTAATCATCTTAATACATGGTTCTAAAGTTTTCATCTATTGTTCTGTTAATCCCTTAATCACATTGATAGGTAAATTAGTAAATCTAGCAATATCTTTTATAGCCATGCCAGAGATTAGCATATTATATGCAACTTTTTTTATCCCTTGTTCTAGCCAAATTTCTTCAGCAGGGCACATAAAGTTTTTTTCGAAATCTTCTTGTTCTAATTCAACTACACTTTTCATGTAATGCTCCTCAAGATGGTCAAAAAATGCATTAACAGAAAACATCCACCTATTTTATTGTTCTGCCACTTAAAACAGCCGTCTGTTTTCTTGACTTAATATGTATATTTTTATATAATAACTTAAATGGAAAGATTTGCTACCAATTATTTAAATCAATGGCTATCATCAAAAAATCGTAAGCCATTAGTTATCCGTGGTGCTAGGCAAGTAGGAAAAACTTGGTTAGTAAGAAATTTTGCTACATTATGTGGACGCAAGTTAGTCGAACTAAATTTTGAAAAACAACCATCTCACTTAAGTCTTTTTGGATCCAACGATCCTAAAGCAATATTATTCCAATTGGGCACATTAGTTGGAGAAAAGCTAGATCCAGAAAAACATCTGTTATTTTTAGATGAGATCCAATCAGCCCCCCAATTACTTGCTAAATTAAGGTGGTTTGCGGAAGACTTACCTAGCTTACCAGTTATTACCGCTGGATCTTTATTGGAATTTGTGTTGCAAGAACATACGTTTAGTATGCCAGTTGGGCGGATTAACTATATGCATTTAGAGCCGCTAACATTTGAAGAGTTTTTATTAGCTAAAAATCAACAAGTTTTATATGAATATTTGTTGAATTATACAGTTAATTTTGAGATCCCGTATAGCATCCATGAGCAATTAATGGAATTATTTAAAGAGTATATATTGGTTGGTGGTTTACCAGGAGTAGTTGCTAATTGGGTTACTGAACATTCTTTAGAGCTGGTTAATCAAATCCAACAAGATTTATTAGCAACCTATCGCAATGACTTTGCTAAGTATAAAGGACGTATTGAAATTACTCAATTAGATGAAGTATTTATAGCGATCCCAAAAATGCTTGGGAAAAAGTTTGTGTTTAGCCAAATTAATAAACAAATGCAATCGAATGCTATAAAAAAGATATTACACTTATTTGAACTAGCAAGAGTTAGTCATAGGATATCTTGGTCTGCTGCAAATGGAGTACCATTAGCTGCTGAAGTAAAAGACAAATACTTTAAAGAAATTTTTTTAGACGTTGGATTAAGTATTGGAACTTTAGGTTTAAATTTACATCAAATTAATACTGCTAGTAAATTTAATTTGATCAATAATGGTGGCATTGCTGAACAAGTAGTAGGGCAATTGTTAAGAACAATTAATCCTTTTTATGTGGAGCCTGCATTATATTGTTGGAGTAGAGAAGAGTCTGGTGCTAGTGCAGAGGTAGATTATATTATTCAATATGGTAGTAAAATAATTCCAATAGAAGTAAAATCTGGAAGTACTGGTAGTTTGAAGTCATTACATTTGTTTATGAAATTAAAAAATCTTACTACTGCCGTTAGGATCAATTCTGATGTACCAACTAAAACTGATTTAGCAGTAAATTTTCATAATGAAGATCAAATAAAGTATCAATTGTTATCTATACCATTTTATTTAATCGGGCGTATATATCAACTATTAGATCATTTGGACTCATAGTTGTTAAAAAATTTTTTGATTAATTCTTGAGCTCCTGAAGATTTTCTTAATTTTGTAATCATTTTAATAGATGGTGCTAAAGTTTTCATCGAAATTCTTGGTCTAAATTTATTTAATAATTGCTTACTAGATATTATTCCTTCAAATCCTAACGAATTAATATTATTTATATGCCATGCAATTTTTTCATTCATATCATTAGGCTTATTAATTAATTCATGTACTAAGCCGAATTCATATGCTTCTTTAGCCGAGAATGGAGTTGCAGTTAAAATTCTATATTTAGCAATATGAGGTGGAATAGCATTTAAGATAAATGGAGTAATAATTGCAGGAGCTAAACCTAACTTTACCTCTGAGAAGCAAAATTGACTATTATCGGAAGCAATTACTATATCTGCACATGCTATAATTCCTAAAGCCCCCCCGTAAACATTCCCTTGTATTGCACATAATACGGGTTTAGATAAATTGTAAAGTAACAACAGCATATTAGCTAATTTTGTAGCATCTTGTAAATTTTGTTTGGGAGTATAATTTTTTACATTTTTCATCCAATTTAAATCAGCTCCAGTAGAGAAATGTTTTCCATTAGCATTAATAATCAATAATTTAATATTAGAGTCTTTATTTATTTTTTGATAATATTTAGATAATTGTTGGATCATTTCTAAATTTAAAGCATTATGAATTTCTGGCTTATTAAAAGTAATAGTTGCTGTTTTTTGTAAATAATCTACTGTATAGGTTAATCCAAAATTATTATTAATATTATTATAATTAGACATTAAAACCTCTTTAAAAAACTATGTTTGGAATATTTAATTTTTGATTAATACAACTGTTGTTTCTAAATTCATATTCTCAACGTTACTTGCTAAAATTAATTTTGTACTTTTACTGTTCTGTTATTAATCCCTTGATCACATTGATAGGTAAATTAGTAAATCTGACGATATCTTGGATAGCCATGCCTGTAGCTAGCATATTACTTGCAACTTGTTTTATACCTTTTTCTAGACCTTGCTCTAGCCAAATTTCTTCAGCAGGGCACATAAAGTTTTTTTCAAAATCTTCTTGTTCTAATTCAATTACACTTTTCATATAATGCTCCTCAAGTTCTTTAGGTAAGCTGATAACCCAATC
>CAIKKE010000052.1 GCA_903827925.1 uncultured Francisellaceae bacterium | reverse complement strand
TTTACAAAAGAAATATATTCTTCATTCATCTCAAATCTCCTCATATTATGGCTGCTAAAATTGAGTTAATATCTATTTGTAACATTTCCCATAATTTTTGACTAGATCTAATTTACAAAAGTGACACTTTTAGTCGCACCCAAATAAATCTGCCTTCTTGCAATTATTTATGCATCCTGATAACAATTTTGATCTGCGCCAACTTTATCATCATGTTCGTGGTATATAATAACCTCAGTTCGACGAAAATTAAAAAGACTAGAAAATCATTAAGGACCTATTAAGGTTTTTCTTATGTTTTATTGTTGAATACGAGAAAAACTATTAGCTTTTTAATTTCCTCGAACTGAGGTTAATAGTTAATTAAGCATTAAATATCGTGAGACATTACACTTGATCAAATCTTTATATTCAAATCAAATCGATCCGGCAATAATTGTTATAGCTCTTTTGGATCACTCCTATTTATATATGGCATTTAAAGTTACAGAAAAAATTGATATCAATAACCCCTTCAACTTATGGTTATATTAGAAATATACAATAAGGTACCAGGTTGAGTATTTATAATTACTTGTTTGATAATCATATAGATATTATAATATCTATTAAAAGCTATATAGCTATTTAAAGGATATTATGCTATCAATTAATATGATAACTCCACAGGAAATGCTACAGAAAATAGTTAAAAATGCAAAAGCTACACGGCTTGCATTAAACCTTAGTCAGAAGACTTTGTCTGAAAAATCTGGAGTAAGCTATGGAGTTTTAAAGAAATTCGAACAAACAGGCCAAATATCTCTGGGATCCTTATTAAAATTGGGCTTAGCTCTTGGGGCAATTGATGATTTTTATGATCTATTTGTTCCTAGCAAGCTACAAGAAAATGCTTTATCGCTTGATGAATTGATACAAGATAGTCAAAATAATAAAAGAAAAAGAGGCAGAAAATGATTTTTATGCCACAAAAACTTGTATATGTTTATTATCATAACTATGATGCCAAACAATTAATGGGACGTTTGCTTCTTAAAAATAGACAGATCTTTTTTGAATATGATGCAACCTTCATTAAACTTGGTCTTCAACTATCTCCCTTTAAATTGCCCCTAAAAGGTGGGGTGATATCTTCAACCGATCGAACTTTTGAAGGATTATTTGGAGTTTTTAACGATAGCCTGCCAGATGGTTGGGGAAAATTGTTGCTGGATCGTAAATTAATGAGTTTAGAAATAGATCCTTCTATTCTTTCTCCTCTTGATCGTCTTTGTTTTGTAGGAGCAAACGGCATGGGAACACTTTCCTATGAACCTGAAAATCTTAGTTCTTCTGTGCATTCCTCAACAGATCTCGATGAAATTGATTATGAAATACAAGCAACTTTAGAAGAAAACAATCAATATGTAGATGATTTATTTGCTCTAGGAGGCTCATCTGCAGGAGCACGTCCTAAAGTACTGTTAAAAATTGATAACGAAGATTGGT
The DNA here is from genome assembly GCA_903827925.1 of uncultured Francisellaceae bacterium. Classification (GTDB taxonomy): domain Bacteria; phylum Pseudomonadota; class Gammaproteobacteria; order UBA6186; family Azoamicaceae; genus UBA6186. Next base: position 28,209 of record CAIKKE010000052.1, on the reverse strand, counting down.
TGATTAAATTTAGATCAAGTTTTGATCCTAAAGATATTAGCGCTATTGAATATGCCTATCATTTAATGGCAATCGAGAGTGGCCTTAATGTACCTGAAGGAAAACTTTTTCCATCAAGAAAAAATAGCTTAGGATTTTTTGGAGTTAAGCGATTTGATCGCAAAAATAATCATAGGATCCATATACATACCATAGCTGGACTACTACACGCTGATCACCGTGAACCATCGCTTGATTATGCAACAATCATGAAGGCATCCCTTTACTTGACTAATGATGTAAGGCAAAACGAGACTCAATTTAGAAATGCAGTCTTTAATGTACTTAGCCATAATCGCGATGATCATTCCAAAAATTTTTCTTTTATGATGAATGAAGATGGTACTTGGAGTATATCACCAGCCTATGATTTAACCTTTTCCTCAGGATTTGCTGGCGAACATTCAACTATGATCTTAGGTGAAGGTAAAAATCCAACAAAGGAACATTTATTAAAACTTGCAGAAGTTGGAAATATCAAGAAAGAAAAAGCTTTAGCGATCATATCTCAAATTTTAGAAGCTGTAGCAAAATGGAAAACTTTTGCAGCAAATACTGGTGTTTCTAAATTACAGACTAAAAATATTGAAAATGCTTTGGATCGTGTTATGAAAAATATGAAAAAATAATTTTTTTTATTATTTGGATAAACTTAAGCTGTTAATTAATAGCCGCTAAAGATAAGAGTAATTAACTTAAAGCAAAGTGCAATTTTTTTACAAAAATTTTAAAAACTGATCTAACCTATTCTTATGAGTATGATTAGTAACAACATGAATATATGCAGATTCTGTTATATTTTTTACAGATTTTTCGTCTAAAATCAACTCTTTAAGTTCCTTTATATTAGAATGATCAATTTTTAATTCAAAAAAATGTTTTCCTGGGATTAAAATATCATTGTAACGACCAGGATACATAATATTCAAGGTTTTTGAACCAATTGCATCAAAATGCCTTGACGATATAGCCTTTGTATACACTGGAGCTTTTTTAGCATGAACAAAAAATTTTTCGTATATATCATTAAAATCAATATTAAATTCTTGATCAAGGTTATCAATCTCAATTAATCGATCTTTAAGCAAAGATACGATTATTTTTCGAATAAAGCTTGGAACAATTTTTTGGTATAATTTTCTCGGAAAATTTTCATTAGTTAATACAATTTTGCTTGTTTTTCTTCTCAAAAATTCTTGAATATTTTTTACAATCTTATCATCTTTTTCTAAAAAAAATGATCCGGCTTCTGTAGATAAAGTTGCTTTACAAGAAGATAAAAAACCAGACCATTCTTCTCTATTAAACCTTTTATGTGAATTACAATCTAACCCCAGATCAACAATCAAATTCAATTCATGAGCATTTTGATGAAAAAATTGTATAATATTGTTTCGATCGTTATCTCCAATATAAACACCATAGCAAGCTGATCGTGTCCCTATGTCAATTTTTCGATTTTCAAAAGTAATATTAGAAAAAAAGATCTTGGGATTTAAAGCATGTGGCAATGAAATGATTTTAGATTTCTTACAGTCTTGATATAACCATTGGCCAGCTTCTTCTAAAAGTTGAGTTGCTATAAATTCTGCTTCTATTTCTTGTAGATTTTTAATTTTAGCTCCCATTCCAATAGTAGGCAAATTGACTTCATTCCCAACAAAGGAAAGTAATTTTCCTCGTCTATTTTTTAGCGCCTCAAAAAATGGTTTCAAATACTTTAATGTATCCCCATTCATTGAATGATGTAAAATAATTAGCTCATAAGCTTTAATTTTATTTTTTACATCTGAAAATAAATCTTTGGAAGCATTAAAAACATTTATACATAAAGCTTTAAAGCTGGGATGATCTCTAAAAGCATCAATCCAATCATCAAAATATGACATTTTATCAGTATAAGAAGAATAAAGTAGAAGAGTTTTCATAGATTTTCTCTAATTAATAGACTTACAATTTTTTCACTACAATTCCCTATACCGTATTCTGTAATTTCTCTACGAGGCAGATAATCATTAATTATCCATAAACGATTCCATCCATGATTAATTGTTTCAACCCATTCTGTTTCTGAACGTAATGTAACACATGCTACTTTATGAAAATAAGCTTCTTTTTGCAGCCCCCCAGAATCTGTTAAAACAAAACTGGCTTTGTTCAAGCAATATTGAGTTTCTAAATAGCTTAATGGATCTAAAATCAAAAAGAGCTCATCTAACTGCTTTTGATCGATTAAATATCTGGTACGCGGATGAATTGGAAAAACAATTTGTAAATTATAATTTTTTGCAAAATTTAAAGCATAATTAATAATTTTTTTAAATACTTTTTCATTTATTGTTGATTCTGCTCTATGTATCGTCATAAAAATAAATTTCTCTGGCAAATATGACAGTTTATTTTGAATATAAGAAAAATTATTTTTTATATAGTTTATAGAATAAAGAGTCGCATCATACATTATATCACCTACATGATATACTCCTTTTTCTATACCTTCTTTCTTTAGGTTATCAACAGAGGTTTGTGTAGGACAAAATAGATAAGAACTTACATGATCTGTTAAAATACGATTAATCTCTTCTGGCATTTTTTTATTAAATGATCTAAGTCCTGATTCAATATGAATGACAGGAATATGTAACTTTGATGCAGCAAGTGCTCCAGCAAGAGTTGAATTCGTATCTCCATATACCAAAACAGCATCAGGCTTATCATTCAGTAAAATAGACTCAACACCCTCAATCATGCGTCCAGTAATTTGACCATGAGATCCACTATTAATATTAAGAAAATATTGAGGCTTTGGAATACTGAGTTCTTTAAAAAAAACCTCCGACATATTGATATCGAAATGCTGGCCTGTATGAATAATAACTTCTTTTATTTCTGGGTGTTTTTGTAAAGCCCGAGAAAATGCAGCAGCTTTAATAAACTGTGGCCTTGCGCCTAAAATAGTATGGATACGAAATGTCATAAATATTTAACAAGTTCTGGCATGAAATAAATATGCTTAGATATACATGAACAAATTAAATTTCGATTTTCTTTAGTCCATTCAATGGTTTTTTTCAATCCATATTCAAGAGATGTTTTTGCATAAAACCCAATTTCTTTTTTAGCTTTATCTATTGATCCAAATCTTTTGCCTGATCGATCCCAAGGACGTGGATTAATATATATAATAGCTGTTTGATTATCTGCTAAAAGATTAATACTTTCTGCTAATTCTTTAATTGTGGTTTCAACTCCAGATGCTAAATTATAAACCTCTCCAGCTTTACCGTTAATGGCACAAGCAATAAGACCTTCTACAATATCATCTACATAAATAAAATCTCTTGATGCTTGTCCTTTATTTTCAAGAGGCAATTCTTCTAAATGCAATGCTTTCCAGATAAAAGTTGGGGTCACGTTACGCCACACAGTAGCAGGAGTTCCTCTCCATTTTCCAGCACCTAAAATTTCTCTTGGACCATAAACATTTTGAAATCTTGCCTTTACGAAAGGAAGCTGATATTTCATCCAATAATAATTTCCATAAAATTCTCCTATGATTTTAGAGATCTGATATGGGCTATCATGATAAAGAGAAACTTCGGCATTTTCATCAGTAGCACATACATCATCATAGGTTTTTTTAGCCACTGTACATCCAGCAGATGAATACACAATTTTTTTGAGTTGCGATGAACCTTTAAAATGTTCACACAATTTAAGTGTAGTAATTGTGTTATTTTCATGATCCGCAATTGGATCTTGAATACTTGATTGATTACCATGATATGTAGACAAATGAAATATATAGTCATAATTTTTATCTAAATTCATAAGTATTCTATCATCTGCTATAGATCCACATATAAAATTTACTCTTTCATCTTTGGGTAAATTTTCGATTTGCGCAGATAATAAATTATCGATAACCGTTATCGAAAAAACCTTTTCGCTTAAAAGTTGGTAACACAAGTTGCTACCAACAAAACCAGCTCCGCCTACTACAAGAACTTTTTGATTTTTAAACCGCATATTAATTGTTTACCTCTTTAAGATGCGTAAACGTCTCTTCAATACCATATTCTTTATAATATTGAATCGTTTTAAATACTCCATCGACTAAAGGTACATGTGCTTTCCACCCAAGTTCATGCTCTGTTCTTGAAGGATCTAACAAAATAGAAAAAACATCATCTGGCTGTCTCGATTTAACTTCAACAACTATATCCATATCTAAGGCTTTAGTAGTTGCATCAAATAATTCTTTAATAGAAACATCTGCACCTGATGAAATATGGTATGTACCTTTACCTTTACCATCAACGGCTCGCATAATGCAATCAATCATATCATCAATATAAACAAAATCACGCCGTGTATCCATAACAAAGCATTTTTGATTGCTTGTTAAACGCTTGAAAAATGTAGGAAGTGGACCACTAATATTGCGAGGACCATAAGCATTAGCTAAACGAAAAGTCACGAAATCTAAACCAGATAAATGCAAATAATCTTCCGCTGCAGTTTTGCTAATAGAATAACTGGAACCACGAGGAAGTATAGGGTGATTTAAAGTAATAGGCTGTTCAATTGGCTTTAAACCGTAACAAAGAGCTGTTTGAAAATAGATCAATCTTTTTACATCAGCTTTTAGCATAGCTTGACAAACAATAGCTGTACCCATGACATTAGTTAAAGCATCCTCAATCCAATTATTAGGATTTTTGTAAGAAGCAGCTGCATGTACTACAAGATCTGGTTTAAAATCTTGCATAATTTGATTCATTAATTTTTCATTACATATAGAATCTTCAATCAGCTTTAAATTAGTATGAGGGGTTAAATTATCACGTCTCCCGGTCGCAAAATTATCAATCACCAGCACTTGATCACCTCTGGCTAGCAAACGATCCGCTAAATTAGATCCGATAAAACCTGAACCACCAGTTATAAAAATTTTCATGTTTTTCTCCTTAATCTTAAATACTTTTATACATTAATTAACGATATTCATGTCTTTTATCATGAAATTCTCGATGCCATAATTCTAAACATAATAATCCCCAAATTTTTCTTGAAAATTTGGATGATTTTTCTAAACTTTGCAAAACTTTTTTCGCATCATAAAAACCACGTGTTTGTGCATTTTTTGATGAAAAAACATCAAATAAAAATTCTTTCAATGGATCAGAGAACCATTCTTTTAATGGTACTGGAAAACCCATTTTATCACGTCTATTCAAAATTTTCTTTGGGACTTTATCTTTAAAGACTTCTTTAAGAAGTGCTTTCATTCTACCTCCTGGAAATTTAACATCTGCAGGTATACTTGCAGCAAATTCTACTAAAGGATGATCTAAAAAAGGCACTCTTGATTCAAGCCCATGAGCCATACTCATACGATCTTCTACATGCAAAAGCGCAGGGAGCAGGCATTTAAAATCAAAATGAGTCATCTTGTCAAAATAAGCTTCTTTTTGCACATTTTCTTGATTATTAAAAATATACTTGAACTTTTCTAATACCAAATTTTGATCAAATAACCTCCAATCAATTTCATCTTGAACATCTACGGATCGATTAATAAGCCTAAAATATCTTTCATCAATTGAACCAAATAATCCTTCTCTCCAAAATTCTTTGATAAGAGGCTTGTATTCTTGTAGTAATGTTAAATTAGGAATAATAGATTCAGGGGTTACTACAAAATTACCATTTTTATATGTACCTTCTATTGCAGCTTTAATCGATTGCTCAAAATAAGCAATCACATATCGTGCGTATCCTCCAAACAATTCATCGCCACCTTGACCACCTAAAACAACTTTAACATGTTTGGATGCTAATTTTGATACCATATATTGAGGAAAAGCGCCAGGACCTGCAACAGGAGTATCCAGATGATAAATAACTTTAGAAATATTATCGATAAAATCTTGAGCAGTTATATTTATGGTGTATAGTGGTTTATGTATGATTAACGATGCCTCATTGGCATAGATACTTTCATCGTAACCTGGATAATCAGTAAACCTTCCGTGAAAAGATCCATAAAAATTTGGATTAGATTCAGCAGCAAGTACAGTAATTAACGAGGAATCAATTCCACCACTTAAGTAACTTCCAATCGGTACATCACTAATTTGATGATATTTTATGGAATCATTTAATAATGATTCCAACTTTTCTTCAAAATATTTGGCAGAACGATTATAATCTATTTGATAAGAAACATCCCAATATTTCTTGATGATGATATCTCCACCTTTATAGATCAATATATGCCCAGGCATTAGCTGCGAAATGTTTTGGAATAAAGTTTCAGCTCCAATCGTATATTGAAAGATTAAATATTCTGATAAAGCTTCCTGGTATGTATCTATAGATGAAACCAATGGCAGAAGTGCTTTCATCTCTGAAGCAAACGAAAAATTTTTCTCATTTTTTGTGTAGTAGAAAGGCTTAATACCAAAGCGATCTCTAGCACAAAACAGACGCTTTTCTTTTTCATCCCAAATAGCAAAAGCAAACATCCCGCGAAGGTATTGAACACAATCTATCCCATACTTTTCATAAAGACCTAAAATAACTTCAGTATCTGAATTTGATTTAAATGTATATCCAGAAAATTCTGAATTTTTTAGATCTTTATAGTTATAAATTTCACCATTAAATACTATTACTGTACCATTAGGACCATGCATTGGTTGATTTGAATTTTTATCTAAGCCAATAATGCTAAGACGATTATGGGCTAGGTAAATATCTTTATTGTTTGTAAATGAAGCAAAATGATCTGGTCCACGGTGAAAAAGTATATCATCGAATTCATTAAGAATAGAAGTAGTTCCAAAGATACTACACATTATAAATTCCCATTATTTAATATTGTTGGATATTTAAGAGTATGTATTATTCCCCGAATATTTTTAGGTATTCCCCAATTATCTTCTACTTTAATAATTATTTTTCTGGGTTGCTTTATAAAGATAGAGCTATCTAAAAATTTTAACCCATTATCTGTATTATTAGTACTAATTGTATTAGGATAAATTAAAATGACATATTCGTCAAAAATGCTTTTCTTTATTTCTATAGGCAAGTAACCCATACTTTTTTTGATACAAGCAGCATAATTTTGAATATTTTTAATAAAATTATATTCATCATAAAAATCTTTTTTGAATATATACATATAATTATAGTAATTTTTGTTATTATCCTGCATAAGTGATTGTAAAGTACAAATAGATAACATGATTCTTCTTTTGAAAAGCATTAGAATTTCTGTATATTTTTCTCCTATTAATTTGCAAAGAATTTTTTTCAAAACCAATAAAAATCTAATTTTTATTGGTTTCTTTTCAAAACTTGATTCATAGTTTAGCAAATCACTAAGGTTTATATTTTTTTTTGTTGCTAAAGCAGAAACCTCAAAAATTTGATTTAAATTATCTTCAAACTTTTGAATAAAATATTCGCAACTATATTCTTTATTTATAGCTACTTCTTGATATGCATAATTAGTTATTTCTTTCCATTTTTCAGGAGATTTAATGATACTTACAACTTCATCCATATTGGAATGATCTTTCTTCAAAGGAACATAGTGGCGCCATGGCTTAAGGATCTTTGAATATTCTCCTTCATATAAAATCATCAAAGTTCCAAGTGCCGCACATTCAAAACATCTTGGGGAAATTTGATTTAATTTGATTTGTCCATCAATTCCTTTAAAGAATTTCTCTTCTATTTCTTCAAAAGAAGCATGAGGGTTTAATTTCTCATATCGCTCAACTTTTCTTTGTATATTACCAGTAAAATCAAAAACACTTGCACCACTTTCGCAACCAATTGCAGCTTTCGACAATTGAAGAAAGTTAATCCAATTTTCTCCATAAATACGATCTTTTTCTTTATAAGAAATATCTGTAATTAACCCATATAATTCTGCATCTTTAGAAAAACGTTCAGCAATAATCCATTTTTCTCGCCCTAAACTTCCATACCAAGCTGATAGCTTTCTTGCTCGATAAACTACATCGATTTTTCGATCTTCGTAAGATAACCTTGAATTTAACAAAAGATGTTTAGGAATAAAACCTGTTAAAGTATTGATTTTAATTAAATTAGGAAGTTTTTCTTTTGGGTAAACTTTCTCAATTTCAGTTTTTGGAACACAAGTATACAACAAATCCGCCTTAATAAAATTAAGATTTTCAATAACATCATTAATGAGACGATACTCATCCTGAATAAAAACAATCTTTTTAGCACGAGTCATCCTAAGTATCATTCTTAACCAAGCAGGACATCTGTCATCATTGAAAATAGAAATAGTATAATGAATTATTATAAATTCAAATTGATTAATATAATCAAGTGTTATATTAACTTTTAAAATATCTAAATAGATATAATTATACTTTCCATGTTTTTGAAAAGCATTTAAATGATCGTAAACTGTTGAAGCTATTGTTTCTGCAATGTAAAGGACAGCTATATTCATAATGTTCTGGTAAAATTTCAACTGACTAATTTTTTTAAATCGATTTCGCTTTTTGTCTTAATATCTAAATTAGTACTCAAATTATTTTTTTGACAAAAGCATAAAAATGTGACCATTAATTTAAAGAAAAATGGAATTTTCAATGTATTAATAGTAGGATTCATATTTTTAAGCAATTTACTCGCCCAACTGAAATGCCAATAAATTTTAGCATTTCAGTTATATTTTAATAATGTGTTTAATGAAATATAATTACGACAAAATTCAGTATATTTACACTTTAAAAAAGCAATTTTATTTACTCTAAAAATAAATTTAATTAAACACTTTATATAGGTTGTAATAAAATTGTTTTTTATTATTTTCTCATTTTTAATGTCAGCTAAATTATTGTTTGGTGTGCTATAATCAATTTCTATTTTATTTATCTTTGTAAAATTATCAAAATAATCAAGAAACTTAATTTTTTCTTCCTCAGAAGAGTATGGAAATATTTGCAAATCCTCTTGAGTTAAATATACAAGGTTTTTAATATTTAAATTATACTTGGTGTTTCCCAATCTTTTTAATATTAAATAATCATATGCACATAAATTATGTAAAGTATATACATAAGGTATAGGAAGGCTTTTTAATACTATTAAAGAATCTTCCACGCAATTTTCAATAAAATTTAATGTAAAATTAGGTTTAGTTTGACCACTATACCCAGTTCCAAAATAATTATTAACTGCAATCATAATTTTTTTATGATAAAAAATAGCCTCTTTTGCTAAATTTAATGCTAAAACTGTAGAAGTATAATCTGGAGAAATAGGATGAAATACATGCCCGTAAGACTCTATTATTTTTTGTATTAAAGAATAATGATAAAAACCAAAAAATATTTTTCCAAAATTATATCTAACACCTTCTCTCCTTATATTTTCTGATAAATTAAACCTCCTCAAAAGTTCTTGTTCAGGAGAATATGGTTCAACAATAGGATTGACTTCGGTACTATCTAAAATCCATTTAAATAATAACTTATTTGGATACCAACGACAACCTCCATGATTATAGTTAATAATATCAACTTTCTTGTTACATACAACAAAAGACAAATCTCGTAATGCATGTTTTTTGAAAAGATTTTTATCAGTTAAAACTCCAATATACTGCCCATTAGCTTGTTTTAATCCAAAATTATAATTCTCATGCATATTAAGCTTTCTTTCAGGTTTAATATACTTTAATTGCTTAAAGTTTAGTTTTTTTATAAAAGAACTATTTAACTCCTGAATATCATGATCGCTATTATCAGATAATATAACTTCAAAATCTTTAAAACTTTGATTTTTTAGAGCTAAAATACAACATTGTAAAATATCTGGTCTATTCCTGGTACAAACAATAATAGAAAAAAAAGGTAAATTCATATTATTTTCTTAATCTCTGAAATTATATAAGATATCTCTTGCTGATCTAAATTAGCATGACTGGGTAAATTTATTGCATTATTACTAATTTCATAAGAATTTTTATTTTTAAACTTTGCTTCTTTACAATATATGTGTTTAGCATAAGCTTTTAAACTACTCAATGGATTAAAAAATGGACGAGTAGCAATACCCACCTCTTTTAATTTTTTAATTATTTCAAATTTATTCATATTATAAGATAAATTAAAAACAGCAGTTGTCATCCAATAACTATTATTTACGTCAGGATGATAAGGATTAAGATTAACTTCAGGTAATGTACCAAAAACTTCTTGATACCATTGAAAAATTTGCTTCTTTTTATTAACCAACTTTTCAATACGTTCTAATTGAGCTAAGCCAAGCGCAGCTTGCAAATTAGACATTTTATATTTATAACCTATTTCAATATTTTGAAATAGGTTATCTCCAGGAAACCGTCCATGATCTCGCATAATCATACATCTATGATATATGTCTTCATCATCAGTAACCAACATGCCTCCTTCTCCCGTAGTTAATGTTTTACTACCATGAAAGCTAAAGCAACTAGTTATTCCAAAAGTTCCAGATTTTTTTAATTTATAAGTAGAACCAATAGATTCTGCAGCATCTTCAATAATCGGGATCCCTAAAGATAAAAGTTCATCGTATTCAGGCATATGACCGTAAAGATTAACTGCAATTATTGCTTTTGTTCTTTTGGAAATTACCTTTTTTACTGTATCAATCGATAAGCACCAAGTTTTTGGATCTATATCTGCAAAAATAGGCGTTGCTCCTACATAATTAATAGGAGCAGCTGAAGCAATCCATGTAACATCTGGTACAATAACTTCATCTCCCTTCGTTATACCTAAAGATAACAAACTTAAATGTAGTCCAGATGTGCAAGATGGCAATGAAATAGCATACTTTCTATTTAAATATGCCTTAAATGCTAACTCAAATCGTTCGATATAACTATTAGCTTGATCATACCAACCGTTTGTAACGGCATCTGTCACATAGGCAATTTCTTTTTCTGTAATCCAGGGGCCGGCAACAGGGATCATTTGACGCATTTTAGATACCCATCTGGAGCTACAGTGATCAGCAGCTTATTTTGAATTGACTCATCAATTTGAAATCGATCTGTAGTTTTAAGAAAAGCATGCACTGCTGTTTTTGGATTATTCCCCTTACCCCAAGGACGATTTGGGAAATAATCTTCAGGCATATCTTCTATCACTGTATCCATCACAACCAAATAACAATCCTTTGTGACTATAGGACTATAAAGTTGAAGCTCTTGTAAGATATGCTCATGGACATGATTAGAATCCAAGATTACCATCACTCGATCTCTACTTTTAACATGCTGTTTCAATTGTTCAAGAACACTATTATCCGTAGAAGATCCTTGAATTAATACAATTCTATGAGCTAGAGGATGTAATTCAATTGCTTGACGATTGTGGGGGCGAATGTCAATATCTATTCCAATTACTTTTCCATTTCCATTAAGTAAATGTAAGATCGACGCACTCAAAATAAGGGAGCCTCCTCGAGCTATACCAGTTTCAATTATAATGTCTGGCTTTGTTTTCCATATAATTTCTTGTACTGCTATAATATCTTGTGGAAATTGAATAATAGGAAGACCAAGCCAATCAAAATTATATGTGTATTTTAAAAAACCTGTTTCTTTAATAAACTTAGTAGATAAATTGCTTAATTCTACATTCTCTTTCATTGCAGCAAGACAAGCTTCTCGTTGTTTTGAAAATTCAAGGATATCATTCATTTATAAATTTTCTCCACGGTATAGTTGTTGATTGAAGATAATTAATAGCATCCGGTCCAGTATTAGCAATAAGATCTAGTATTGTCATATAAGGTGTAAATTCACCATAAAGTTGTTTATATGGAATTATATTATATTTCATATACTCAACTTCAATTTTATGCTTTTCAAATAATTCATGATTTAAATAATTTTTAGCTCCATGTCCAGTAATATATTTTGTTGCTTTTTTAAGGCGACATATTTCAACTAGCTTTTTTGTTGATCTAGAGGAGACATTACATAAAGAAGAACGTATAAAACAAGTTGAAAAACCTAAATATTTTGAAACCATTTCAGTGAACATAATATTTAGCTCTGATAAATAATTAATATCCATATTAAAAATCTTAACAACAATTTCAAGCAAGTCTTTATAAAACATTGTTTTAGAAAATGCCTCTCTAATCATATTAAGATGTTTTTCTCTCCAGTCTTGAGAGTAATCTATTAATGTATTGTTTATAAGATCCTTACTTTCACTTACCAGTGGTACAGAAAGCCAACCTGTTTTATCTTTAGTTCTAATTTGAACTCTAGAACAGAAAGAACGTCCTTGAGGTAACTGAGCATCATCATAATGCACAAAAATGTCAGCCAACTTTATCTGATTAAACAAACCTGCCCAAGGAAGATAAAAAGGCTGAGAAATAACAATTTTCATTCTTAAACAATCTTTTGTTCAAATTTATTCTGAATTGAAGTAAAAAAATTAAATGTTTTTTTGCTTATGGCCATATTTGTATTTAAAAATCTACAAATTTGCTCATCTGGTATAAATAATACATTATCTATAACTGATAATGTTAAAAATACTTTCTGAAGAAAAGAAATCCTGTCTATATTAGTTGTGGTATAGCTGTTGGCGATTTGCCCAATTATTAACCCCCCATCACATGAATGATTAACTTTATGAACAGTCGCCCCTAACAAAGATGGCTTGGCTGCTTTTTGCTTATTAATAGGATTAAGTCCAGAAAATAATGGCAATAATGAAGGATGAAAATTTAAAGTATTATATACTTCATAGAGTTCTTTGCTTACAAATCTTAGATTGTACAAAAACACTAATTCTTTAACTCCATTATTTTTGAAAAAATCAGCGGCCTGTTTTGAAAAAGTAATAGAATCTATAAAATCAAACCTTTTATAAATTACATTATTTTTTATACAGCGTTCTTCTATTCCACATGCTCTATCAGTTACAATAACAATATTAATTCCGCAATCTAATAAATATGGATAAATTTCAAAAATGACTGCCCCTCCGGCAGAAGCAACTATACCAATCTTCATTAGTAATTCTCAATGATATTTTTATAAAGATATACAGTAAACTCATATAAGCCATAAGAATGGTTTATAGAAACGTTATTTGTGATTTCTGATAAACAATAAATTAAAAGTTCACTTGGGTGCTTATAAAATAGATTTTCAGCAAAAAAATTACATCTTGTTGACATAATATTAAAACAGCACCCCACTTTAGACATACTAAATATTTTTTTTATTAGCTTTTTTGCAAAAAGTTCCATCTCTAATAAACCTATATTTAGTTTTTGAGTTAAAATTCCATTGCATACTATGTAATCAAACTCAATATTTTCAGGGTAATCTAAAAAATTTCCAATGAAAAATTTACCTGTAGAGTTTTTTTTTTTTGCCTCTTCTATCATTTCTGAAACAAAATCAATTCCATTATAATCAACATATATATTTTTTGCTTTTAAATATTCATAAAATGCACCGTAACCACATCCTACATCTAGTAAGGAATTTTTTTTTCCACACTCAAGTATTAATTTACTCATTTGATAATGTCGTTTATTGGCAGTAGTATCATTTCGCCAATCAACTCCTTTTGGAGTAGGACCATATTTTTTTATTGTTTTTTGATAATGTTCTTTAAGTATACTGCTAATACTTTCATCAATCATATTAATTCTCTAAATACATAAATTTTTTTGTTGCTAATAGCCTTCTTATTTGTAAAAATCATAAATTTTAATTTCTTTCGCAAACTCTTCCATATATACTTGATCCATCATATAAAAAATCTCACTATTATCTTCTAATGTTTTATAACCATGAGCAAATCCTTTGGGAATATAAAACATTTTACCATTTTCTGCGGAGAGAACTTCTCCGTACCACTGATTATAGGTAGAAGAATTTGAACGCAAGTCTAACATCACATCGTAAATAGATCCTTTAGTACATCTAACAATTTTAGTCTCCTCATAAGGAGCCTTTTGAAAATGCATTCCACGGATTTGCCCTTTTTCATGATTGAATGAAGTACTCATTTGTATGAATTGTGTAACTAATCCATGGGATTCAAACTCACGTACACAGAAAGTTCTAGCAAAAAACCCCCTTTTATCCTGATAACGTTCTTGCTCAATCAAAAAAGCTCCAGACAATTCTAATGGGGTAAACTTCATATCAAAATTTTGACCTCTGGTAAAGGTAGAATAAAATTGCCTCCTCTTGCTAAAAATTCGGATTGTTGCTGAATGATCTCATCCGCAAAGTTCCAAGTCAATAAAACTGCATAGTCTACATGCCTTAGCTCAGATGGGGAACGAATTTCTAAGTGAGTCCCTGGAGTTAGTTTTCTTTGCTTGGCTGGGCTTTTGTCTACCACAAAATCTAGATAATCACTCCCAATTCCAAAATAGTTCAGCAGGGTCGTACCTTTGGCAGAAGCTCCATAAGCAGCTACTCGCTTATTTTCGGATTTTAAAGACTTCAAAAGAGTGAGCAAATTATTTTTAAGCCCATCGATATGTTGCATAAACTTCTGATATGAAGATAACTTATATAAATGAACCCGCTCTTCTTCACTGGCTATTGCTTCAACCACCATAGAAACTGGATGCTGACCTTGGTGTCCTACAAAAAGCCTCAATGTGCCACCATGAAGATAAATTTTTTCTACATTAAAAATCTCTAATTTATGACGTTGCAACAAAATTTTTAATGGCTTGATCCCAAAATAATAAACGTGTTCATGATAAATAGTATCAAATTCAAATTTTTCCAAAAGATCTAATAAATGAGGAACCTCAATAATAGCTTGCCCTTTATCCTTGAGAAGTAATTTAATTCCTTTTACAAAACCATTTAGATCTGGTACATGAGCCATTACATTGTTAGCATGGATAATATCAGCTTTTTTGCCATCTTCCACCAGATTTGCCGCTAGAGCTTCAGAAAAGAAATCACATAAAGTATGGATCCCAGCTTCATTAGCTATTTTAGCAATATTGGCTGCTGGATCAATCCCAAGAACTTCTACTCCACGATAATTCTTCAATAAATATCCATCATTACTAGCAATTTCAACCACAAACCCGTCATTTGATAATGTTGGTTGAATTCGTGCTACAAGCGCAGCTGCAGAATAGAGCATACCTTCAGAATTTGAAGAAAAGTAAATATAATCAGAGAAAAGATCTTTAGGATCCACCAGATCTTTCAATTGAGCAAGTCCACACGATTCACACAATAAAACTTCCAAATTATGTCTGGGTTCATTATGCTGTTTTTTTGTTAAAAAACCATTAGCTAATGGCAGATCCCCTAAAAGGATAATAGAATAAAGTGGCAATGAACCACAAGAGCGACATTTAATCGTCACGCTATCTCCAAAAAATAATGTTTATACCAAGAGATCGTTCGAATCAAACCTTCTTGCAAATTGAATCTAGGGTTCCATCCCAACAATTTATTAGCTTTAGTAGAATCAAGGTACTGAGATTGGATCTCACCATGATTTTTACTTTGGATCATCGGATCTAGATCTGATCCCATCAACTGTAAAATTTTTTGCGTAAGGGTTAAAACATTCAACTTGGATTCATTAGAAAAGTTAAAAGCTTCACCTTTCAGATGAGGATTGTTACTTAACTCCTGAGACAATTTCATATATGCGCTTACAGCATCTTCTACATAGATATAATCTCTAACTAAACTTCCATCGGAACGAATAACTGGTCGCTGTCCACGCAATACTGATCTAATTGTTCCTGGAATAATTCGATTCCAATTAAGATCACCACCTCCAAAGAAATTACCACACCGAGTGATAGCAACAGGCAGGTGAAATGTTTTAGCATAGCTAACACTTATCATATCCGCACAGGCCTTACTTACATCATAAGGATAAATGGCTTTAAGAGGCATATCTTCTTTATAAGGCAAAACATGCACATCTCCATATGCTTTATCAGAGGATGCAATAACCACAGAAGTCAATGCTTTTACTTTGCAACATGCCTCTAAAAGATTCCATGTACCTGCAATATTTGACTCAAAAGTAGACAAGGGATTACGGTTAGCAATAGGCACAATAGTTTGGGCTGCCAAGTGCATAACTGACTGTACCTCATATTCAGCTAACACTCGTTCTAGAAAACGAGAATCTGATAAGTCTCCATGCACAACTGTTGCTTTGTCTGTCTCCTTAGAATTAATCAATCGAGCTCTTGGGACCCAATCCCTTAGCAAAACGATTACATCAGCTTTGTGAGAAAGAAGCTCTTTAACAAGCCATCCACCTACAAGACCAGTGGCTCCAGTTACAAAAACACGTCGATCTTGCCAAAAATTTATCACTTCCATACCTTCCATGGAGCTTCTCCAGATGTCCATAAAGCCTCAAGATACTTAAGATCTCTAAGAGTATCCATACATTGCCAGAAACCTTCATGCTCATAAGCAGCAAGCTGACCTATTTCTGCTAATTCTTCAAGAAGTTCAGCTTCGAGAGAGCTTTTAGGTCCTTTAATCATATTACAAACTTCAGGCTCAAAAACTATAAATCCTCCATTGATCCACCCTTCACCAGTTTGAGGCTTTTCTGTAAAACTATTAACTATACCATTTTCCATAAATAAGCCACCATAACGTGCAGGCGGTCTAACTGCAGTGATTGTTGCTAATTTTCCTTTCTTTTTATGATAAGCTACAAGATCAAAAATATTAATATCAGCAACACCATCTCCATAAGTAACCATAAATGGTTTTTGCCCAATCCAATGTGCTAGGGATTTAATCCGCCCACCTGTCATTGTATCTATTCCAGTTTCTTCTAGATGTATTATCCATTCTTCTTGTTCTCTTTTAGTAATACAACTCTGCCCATCTTTAATGTTTACTGTTATATTCCCAGAATATCTTACATAATCTAGAAAGTATTTTTTAATATGATCAGCTTTATAACCTAATGCTAAAATAAATTCATTGAATTTATAGTGACTATAAATTTTCATAATATGCCACAAAATAGGTCTTCCACCAATCTCTATCATAGGCTTAGGACGTACTTCAGTCTCTTCACTTAAACGAGTTCCAAGTCCACCTGATAAAATAATAATTTTCATTTTGATAACTCAAATATTAAAAAATTTATGTATTTTTCAAAATCTAGCATACAATTTACATACCCACTCATCGGCAAACTCATAACTCTTTCTGCTAAACTCTCACACACTGGCAATAAACTACCTGTAGCGGTTGGATAATGCTTATAAGCAGTTTGCAAATGCAAAGGCTTTACATAATAAACCATCGTAGGAATTCCAGCCTCTTTAAGATCATAGATTAACTTATTACGATCAAGATGCTCTGCCAGCCTCACCGTATACTGCGCCCAAGCAGAGGTTGCACCTTTAATTACTCTAGGTATATTAACAAGATCTTTTAATGCATCATTATAAAAATCAGCTGTTTTCTGGCGAGCTACCAGCTCATCTGCAAACACTTTAAGCTTTTCAAGTAAAATTGCTGCTTGAATAGTATCAAGCCGCCCATTCATCCCAATCCGCACATTATCGTATTTATCCGTACCTTGCCCATGCACCCGCAAAGACTTAATAATTGATGCAAGATCATCATCATTCGTAAAAATCGCCCCACCATCCCCATAACATCCCAGCGGCTTTGCTGGGAAAAAGCTTGTCGTTGCTATATCACCAATATTGCCTACTTTACGCCCTTTATAAGTAGCTCCAAAACTTTGAGCACCATCCGCCATGATCCATAAATGATTTTCATCAGCAATTACTTGGATCGCATCATAATCTGCCGGTTGCCCAAACAAATCTACAGGAATAATCCCTACAGGATTTAAGCCTAATTTTTTAGCATGAGCTATTCCTTGCTCTAAACTTCTAAGATCCATATTGTAAGTATCTTCTAGGGAATCAATAAAAATTGGGGTTGCACCTACCCAAGCAACCACCTCAGCAGTTGCGGCAAATGTAAAGCTTGGCACAAAAATTGCATCATTAATGCCTACATTTTTTGCCATCAATCCTAAACCTAATGCATCGGTACCATTAGCACAAGTAATAGCATGCTTCACTCCACAAAAAGCTGCTAATTGCTTTTCAAGCTCATAAACTTCAGGGCCCATGATAAACATTCCATGATCAAGTACCCGTTTAATCGCAGCATCTATTTCAGGACGTATAAGCTCTAACTGAGCTTTTAAATCAATAAATTGTATAGTTTTCAATTTATTACTATTAATAATAGTAATATTTTTTATATTATCTTTAATACTAATGTTATCCTACCTCTGTTATCCTACCTCTACTAGATCTTTAATAATCTCTACTAGACTATCATTAATAATTTTATATTTTCGACCTTCTCTTGGACAAACTAAATCATCCTCGCCATTAAGCTGCTTTTCCAGCTTCTCCCCAGCATGAGACACCCAGCCAATTTGCTTGCCAGGATTACCAACCATTACTGCATGCGGTTTAACATCTTTAGTAATAACTGCACCTGCGCCAATCAAACTATAAGCTCCTAAACGATTACCACAAACAATCGTGGCATTCGCTCCAATGGTTACCCCACGTTCAACATAAGTAAGACGATACTCATTTTTACGTTCAATCTCAGCCCTAGGATTATGCACATTAGTAAACACACAAGATGGTCCACAAAAAACTCCATTTTCTAAAATTACTCCTTTATATAAACTAACATTATTTTGGATCTTACAACGATTTCCAACTACCACATCTGGGCCTATCATTACATTTTGCCCAATCACACAATTTTCCCCAATAATGGTACCTTTAATAATATGCGAAAAATGCCAAATTTTAGTACCATTACCAATCTTACATTCACTATCCACAATTGCTGTTTCATGAACATAATAGGGATTAATTTCAGACGCTGTTTCATGAACATAATCAGGCTTAATTTCAGACGCTGTTTCATAAAAATAATCAGACTTAATTTTAGAATTTATATTAATTGCTTGATGCGTACATAGTGACTGTTGAGCTGCATCTAATACTCGCAAGACACGAATACCTTCCAAACCATCCGTACAAGGAATTTGATCTTGCTCAATACAATCTATAAAATGCTGACATTCTAATTTCAATGGTTCAGCTACTTCTAAAGGAACATTAATTACCCCAACTTTTTCAGGCTGTGGCAAACCATCTACCCAGGTTACTTGATGAGGATATAGTTTTAACTTTTCGCTCCAAGATAAACCATCATCAAAAACCGCCATTCCTCGATCACCTACCGCTACCAGCTTTTGCTCTTTATAAGGATGAAGCCACGAGACAAAAATATGTGCTTGGATCCCTTGTTTAAAACTTAAATGGGTAGTAGTTACATCCTGAATTATAGGGTTTAGATGACAAACACCTGTTGCATAAACAGTTTCAGGCAAATCGCCGGCCAAGCTTAAAATCATAGAAATATCGTGAGGTGCAAAACTCCAAAGAATATTTTCTTCATTACGAAATTTTCCAAGATTCAATCGATTAGAATAAATATACTGCAACCTTCCAAGTTTACCTAATTTAATTAAACGTTTAAGCTCTATAAAAGCTGGATGATATTGCAATAAATGCCCTACCATCAGTTTTTTCTTAGTTTCTTTAGCTAAATTACAAAGCTTTTCAGCATCTTTAACTTTCAAAGAAAGCGGCTTTTCCACAAATACATGCTTACCTGCTTTCAGCGCCTTTTGTGCCAAATCAAAATGTTTAGTAGCTGGAGCTGCAATCACCACTCCACTACAATCACTCTTGAGTACTTCTGCAAAAGTATAATTAGGAATACTATAAGTTTTAGATGCTTGTTCCGCAAGATCACAATTAGTATCACATACGGAATCTAGCACTCCTAATTCTTTAAAATTGCGCACTAGGTTTTTTCCCCAGTATCCGCAACCAATCACTGCTATTTTAGGATGAAACATAATTTTTATTATCACTTATCAGCATATTATAATTTGTAACTTTTTTGATTTTACCTTCTTCCATAACCACAATTCGATCGCAATTTTTAAGAGTAGTTAAGCGATGCGCAATCATAATTACCGTTCTTGCTTTACTAACTGAATATATAGTTTCCATCAATCTACTCTCAGTTTCATTATCAAGCGCTGATGTTGATTCATCAAAAATTAACACTTCAGGATTATGATAAAGAGCTCGAGCAATTGCAATCCGTTGGCTCTCGCCTCCTGACAAACGAATCCCACGTTCCCCTACCATAGTTTTGCTACCTTTTGGTAGAGTATCGATAAATTTACGCAGTTGGGCTGCATCAATTGCTACATTTAACTTGTCTTGATTTATCTCTTGTTCACCAAAAGCAATGTTTTTTTCAATAGTATCATCAGTTAAATAGATCCTCTGAGGAACATAACCTAACTTTTGATGCCACTGATAAGCATTAACCGGATATTTTCCATCTACCAAAATTGAACCTATATAAGGTTTTAAAAGACCAAGCATAAGATCAACTAAAGTAGATTTTCCAGAACCAGTTTCCCCAACAATTCCTATAGATTCACCTTTGTTAATTTTAAACGATATATTACTTAAAGCATCTGTTGAGGTATTTAAATATTTAAAACAAATATTTTGTAACTCAATATTTGTATTAAATTGAAACTCTGGTACATCAATATAATTTTCCTTTGCAGCTATCATTATATATTCTTGATGCACACGCTCAATAGATGGAATAATAGCTTTAAAATTATTTAAATGATTAATTATACGATTAAGACCAGGCATAAGTCGAAAACCAGCATACAAATAAGCTCCTAAAATCCCAATCATTTGCACTGGACTTTCATGTTCTTTACATAAAACCGCAATCATAGTTACAAATAATCCTATAAATAAAACTTCAATCACCATACGCGGCAAAGCATTTAACGATGTCTGCATTGCTTGAATATTAGATTTTTTTCGAGAATGAATTTGATAAGCCTCAATAAAAAATTCTCTTTTACCTAATAACACAATTTCTTTAAATCCATGAAAAAACTGAAGTAAATTTTTTCCACTATAACCTGCCGCTTCTTGAAGTTTTTTACCAAATTTATAAAACCGAGGTAATAAACCTTTGGTAATAACCATAGATACAACTCCTGCAATCGCAAAGATAGTTAAAGCTAAAGAAGGATCCATATATATAATCATTCCAACTAAAGAAATAAAGATAACCCCTTCAGATAAAATACTTGCAATGGAAATCATCCCGGTAGAGAAAATATGCTCCGCATCACCTCCTACTACTTGCATACCAACTGACGAATTACGGGTTAAATAAAATCCATAATCCGCTATAGCATATCGATGTAACAATTTGTTTTTGAAAGTGTAATTCATTTTTTGAATAGTAAAATTTTGAAAAAAAACCTCAATTACTGCAATTAAATTTTTAATTAAATAAACCACACCAACAGTTATAGCTATATAAAAAACTACTCTTCCTGCAGAAGTTTCTTTGGAAAAACCAAACTTAATTAAATATTTTAACCCTATATCCGGCTGATTTAATACTTGCGCAAAAACCATGATTATATAAGCTGTTGTAATTTCTAAAAATGATGTGGTTAAAGCGAACAATACCATCCAACACCATTTAATCTTCTCTTCTCGAGTTAAAAGCTCTCTAAGCTTATGAATTGCTGATAAAATAGAAGGAGTATTCATAAAATTCTTACGCCTTCTTGCCGAGCAACCTTATAAACCAATAATTCCTGATTAGGATCACGTACAACGATATCGATTTTTTGCTCTCCCAATCGATCTTGCAACAGGATCCAAAACTGACTATTTTGATCATAAACTTTTTTAGAGTCAAAATGTTCCACCTCAATATACAAATCAATATCACCGCCACGTTTTTCTGGATAAACACGGGATCCAAACAACCATAAATGATCGTTTTCATCAAAACATTCTGTGAAGGATTGGATGATGGATTCTAAATCTTTAGGCTCTATGCGAACATTCATTGGCTATCAATCTCAAATTTTTTTCTAACAAACCGCACTTGTCCATCATGTCATTTAAACACTCAGCAATGTTTTTATAAGAATCTGGATATTCGTGAGTCCATTTGTTGCGAACATCTCGTAGTTTTTTCCACTGTTCAACACTCTCCAGCAGGCCATATTTTTCCATCTTGTTTAATTTATCAATCATGCTCAGTTTGTTAGGATCTGTTCCCATGAACGTGAGAACAGCTGGAAACAAGATCTCCCCCATATAATCTTGTAATTTTGAAAACCTTGATGTAAAGAGTTCTAAAAACGCAAGATCTTCATCAACCATATTTTCAAGTTTTTCTGGCGTCAGCGGGCGCAAATGTTTCACATGCTCTAACCCTTGTTGCATACGCTTCAAATGCAAAAAACAAACATTGAATTTTTGAGCAAGGATATCGTCATTCATGGAATTGAAAAACCTCTTTGAATTAAAACCAGACACATTTAATACTTCACCATAGCTACCGCAGTCTGGGTGAAAACACCCAAACTGCTCAAAAAATTATATCATTCTTTATCCAGATCTAAAACCTTGTTAAACAATTTATTGGAATACTACAGATCAAGATTGTGTTTTTTATCTAACTTTTTAAAATCATAGCATCTTATTTAATTTTTTGTATGCCCTAAAACTCGATCTTTAGTTAGAAAAAGACTTAAAACACTAGCGATAATTAACCCTGCTGGTAATACAGTTAATGCAATTTTAAATTTAACCAATTCTTCAAATTTATTTAAATAATCTAAAATAATTCCTATTTTAGGTTGCAAGTAAAATCCTCCTAACATAATTAACATGTTAACAAATCCCATTGCAGTTGCAGTGATTTCTTTATGACACAAATAATTAATTATGGCAAAAACTAAAATTTCCACCCCGATAAAAAATCCAAATAAAAACAAACAGATATTTGTCCAACATAATGACATAGGAAAATAAATAATGATCGAAATTAAGATGGCTGCAATTAAAGAACCTAAGGTTAATAATAACTTGCGTCTATTGATAAAATCAGAAAAAATCCCCCAAATTGGAGCACCTATTCCAAAACCAATATAAATCATTGCTGAACTAAAGCCGACTAAATTTTTAGGGATCCCGGCTAATTTCAAAAACGATGCTGACCAAACATCCGCAAATACGCTTAACCCTGCAAAAGTTAAACACCCTATAATTCCTGCTAACCATAAATCTTTTAATTTAATAACTTGTTTTAATTCTTTCGATAAAATTTTTAGTTGCCGATGAAACCTATGTTTATTATTCTCTAAACTCTTAATTTGATTAGCGTTTTTAGGCTCTCGAATAAAGAGCCATAATAATAAACTAAATATGATCCCAACAATTCCAGAAATATAGCTAGTATATTGCCAACCATATAAACCAACTCCTTTAGCAATAACTATCTGACCACTGATCCCGCCCAACATTCCTAAGGTTGAACATAATCCTGCAACAAATGCAAATAGCTTTTTAGGCAACCACATGTTAGCAAGTTTCAATACCCCAACATACGCAAAAGCGGCTCCAAATCCAACTAAAAATCTACCAATTTGAGCAACTAATAAATATGGAGTGCCTGCAAATAAATAAATACCTAATGCACTAATTAAACAAGCAATAGTTAACGCAATTCTTGGACCTAACAGATCCATAAATAACCCTACCACCAATTGTAATGGTACATAAGCCCAATAATATAAACCTACTAAAAATCCAAAGCTCGCATCGGTAATATTGTAAGCTAATTTTAAATCTGTACGAATAACTCCCGGGATCACTCTTAAATAATATTCATAAAAATAAAATAATGTTCCTAACAAACAAACAACGATCCCTAAAACACTTATTACTTCTGGTTCATAATATTTATTATGTTGATTATTATGTTTATTATTCAAAATAAGATCTCCATATTGATTATATTTTACTAAACTAAAATTTTTTAAATTAAGTTCGTAATTGAGCACCTATAAAAGTTAAATTATTAATAATTTTTGCGGAAATTTCGTTAATTTCTTGATCTATTAAAGTTCTTGCGGAATGCTGCAATATTACCCCAAAGGCAATGCTTTTTTTATTTTCAGGTAATTTATTTCCTAAATAAACATCAAAAAATATTAATTCTTTTAATAATTTACCACAACTATTATAAACTATTTCTTGGATCTTATTCGCATCAATTTTAAGATCTATCAATATCGAAAAATCCCTTCTAATTGCGGGAAATTTAGAAATTTCCTTAAATTTATTCAATTTAACAAATTCACTTATTAAATTTAAATCTAATTCAAACATATATACTGGATTATTGATCTCTAAAGCTATTAATAATTCTGGATGTAATGCTCCTATAACCCCTATATTAATATCACCTATATTAATATATGCTGATTGATATGGATGTAATCCAGAATACTCAGTCGCTACAAATTGTACGTTTTCCTCTTGATTAACAATTTTTATCAGCGCCAATACATCACTTTTTAATTTATAAAAATCCATATCATGATTAAATTGCCAATTTTCTGGAAACATTTTGCCATTTACTAATCCAGCAATTTTTTTAGTTTCCATAAATTTATTAATATTATTATTTTTATTTTTATTGTTATTTAAACTAAAAATATTTCCTACTTCAAAAATCCTTACTCTAGAATGCTGACGATTTTGATTATAGATTAAAGCTGTAATTAACCCAGGCCATAAACTAGGTCGCATAATATTCATGAATTTAGAAATAGGATTTTTTAATTGATAAAAATTTTCTAGATCACAATCAAGATTATAAAATTTTTTAGCAAATTCAAGATCAATAAAACTATAACTAATAATTTCTTGATACCCTCTATTAGCCAAACAATTTTTAAATTGTAATTCTTGATTAAAATTTATAACATTAGTATTACTTGTAATATTAATTGCAGCTTGTTTAAACTTTAATGGCAAATTAATAGTCTGCGGTATAATATTATTATACCCAATAAACCTTGCAAGCTCCTCGATTATATCTTCCTGGATCTTTAAATCATTTCGCCAACTAGGAACAATTAATTCCCAACCATCTTGGTTATCTATAACTTTTATGCCTAAATTAGTTAAAATTTCACATACTTTTGAATATGGGATCTCAATACCTAATACTTGTTTAATTTTAAAATTATTTAATTTTAGCTTAGCTCCTAATGGCAAATTAACTTTATCAATAATTTGATGATAACTAGTAATTTTTCCCCCACTTATTTCTTGAATTAATGAACTACACCGTTTAATTGCTAATTCTTGTAAATTTGGATCAATATTTCTGGTAAACCGTTGCGCTGCATCACTAAGCAAATTATGCCGAATCACACTTTTACGGATCCCAATCGGTTCAAAATAAGCACACTCTAATAAAATACCATCAGTATCGCTAGTGATAGAAGCCCCCACGCCCCCCATAATACCAGCTAGTGCTAAAGCATGCTTCTTGTCGGCAATTACCAAATCTTCTGCGTGTAAATTAATTATACGATTATTTAATAATTCTATAGATTCATCAGGTAAAGCTTTTCTAATTATAATTTCATTATTTATAATTTTATCTAAATCAAATGCATGTAATGGTTGCCCTAGTTCTAACATTACATAATTAGTTATATCAACTATCGGAGAAATTAAACTTAAATTCGCATGCTCTAAAACTGCCTTCATCCAACTAGGCGTAGTCATCCTTGGATTTAAATCTCTAATAACTATGGATAAATATTTTGGACAAGCATGAGTAGCTAGTACTTGTACTTTAAGATCTAAATGCGCTTTAAGATCTAAATGCGCTTTAAGATCTAAATGTGCTTTAAGATCTAAATGCGATTCAAGATCTAAATGCTTATTTTTTACAATTACAATATCTTTAACTGTAGGTAAACTAAATGTAGCATTATTAATAATTGCTAATTCTCTAGCTATCCCAGCAATACTTAATAAATCAGCACGATTAGGAGCAACCGCTACTTCTAAAATATAATTATTAATATCATTCTCATTCTCATTGTCATTCTCATTCTCATTCTCATTGTCATTATCATTGTAATTGTCATTATTAATATTATTATATTTACTAATACTTTCTACTTCTATTCCTAAATTAATTAATTGTTCTGTTATTTGATGAATATCTTCAGGTAATTTATTAATAAATTGTAATAAACTGCTAATAGCAAATTTCATTGTGCTATTCCTCTATTATATTTATTACGATTATTTATCATATTAAAATTGCTTTAAAAATCTAAGATCATTTTCAAACATTAATCTTAAATCATTGATTCCATAGCGCAACATTGCTAAACGATCTGCACCAATACCAAATGCCCATCCAGTATAAATATCACTATCAATATTACAATTTTTTAAAACCTCCGGATGAACCATTCCACAACCTAAAATCTCTAACCAACCAGTATATTTACAAATTTTACATCCACCACCATTACATCCAACGCACTGCATATCTACCTCAGAAGAAGGTTCAGTAAATGGAAAATAAGAAGGTCGGAATCTAACCGCTAAATCTTGGGTATTGAAAAAAGCTCTTAAAAATTCACTTAAAGTATGCATTAAATTACTAAAATTAATATTACGATCTACTAATAAACCTTCAATTTGATGAAACATCGGTGTATGAGTAAGATCTGAATCACAACGATAAACCTTACCAATTGCAATTAATTTATGCGGTGGATCTATTTGTTGCATAGCTCTAATTTGAATAGTTGAAGTATGCGTTCTTAATAATTTACCATCTAGAAAATAAAAAGTATCATGCATTGCTCTAGCTGGATGATGATTTGGAATATTCAATGCTTCAAAATTATGATATTCATCCTCTACTTCTGGACCTTCTAAAATATCGAAGCCTAATTGTTCAAATAATTTACAAGTTAACGCTAAAGTATGCGTTACTGGATGTAAATTACCACATTCCATCCCTATTCCAGGCAAAGTAACATCTATACAATCTTGAGATAATTTTAAATTTACCGCTTGTTCTAACAAACTCTTTTTTCGAATTAAAATCTTTTCTTGGATCTGTAATTTACCCTGATTAAGCAATTCCCCAAATTTAGCTTTATCTTCAACAGACAATTTAGATAAATTTTTAAATAATTCAGTAATATTACCTTTTTTTCCTAGCAAACTTACTCTAATTGCTTCTAATTTTTGGGGATCAGTTATTTGTTCAATCGTGATTAACGCTTCATTAATGATCCCTTCAGCTTGCTTGAACATGATAATGCTTTAATAATCAATGAACGCAGCTTGATTTTGCTTTTTGTGCTAATTGACTAAATGCCTGCTTATCAAAAATCGCTAAATCAGCTAAAACTTTTCTATTAATTTGAATATTAGCTTTTTTTAACCCATTCATTAAATTACTATAAGAAAGACCACACAACCTAGCGGCAGCATTAATTCTTACAATCCATAATTCCCTAAATTGTCTTTTACGTTGCTTTCTACCAATATATGCATATTGCCCAGCTTTAATTACTGCTTGTTTAGCTACCCTAAAAACTCTACTCCTAGCTCCATAATAACCTTTAGCTAACTTCAAAACCTTCTTATGTCGTTTTCTCGCCATTACCCCGCGCTTTACTCTAGTCATTATTGCTGCTCCATTAATTTTTTAAACTATAACCCGATCAACTATACTATAATTCTATAACTTTATAACTATATAGATTTAAATATTATCAATTTAACTAAATATTTCAACTACATCCCTGGCAACATTTGATCAATAAGTCCTTTATCACACAACTTAACCATACTTAGCCCTGCTAACCTTTGTTTTCGCTTAGAACTTTTTTTAGTTAATATATGAGAAACATTAGCTCTTTTATGTTTGTAATTACCATTACCTGTTTTTCTTAGTCTTTTTTTTGCGCCTTTATGAGTCTTAATTTTTGGCATTTTATATACTCCACATTTACTATTGTTTATTCAATTTAACTATCCACTATCATAACTATTTATAAATATATAACAAATATATTA